>JAYGDG010000501.1:0-1544 GCA_046583015.1 Pirellulaceae bacterium
CGATGCCCTGACCGTGGGAGGGACCCGATTGTTGGGCGGCCTCTCCCTGCCAGCTCTCTTGAACCTGGAGGCCAATGCCGCCAGTGGCAAGAAAGCGAAGGTCAAGTCCTGTATCTTCATCATGCTTGAGGGGGGACCCAGTCACATCGATATGTGGGACTTGAAACCGGCCGCACCGGCCGAGATCCGTGGGCCCTTCAACCCGATTTCGACCAGCGTACCGGGAACCCAGATCAGCGAAATCTTACCCCACTGCTCAAAGATCGTCGACAAGTTTGCGATCCTGCGCAGCCATAGCCATCGCGACAATGCCCACCAGACCGGTCGGCACTGGGTCCTGACCGGTTACCCCCCGAATTTTCCCGACGGCCAAGCCAAGGGGATCCCATTTAATGAACACTATCCTTCACTTGGATCGATCATCTCGCGGGAACTGGGGCACCGGGGAGCCGTACCACCGTACATCGAGGTCCCTGAGCCGATGGGACCCGGTGGTCCTGGTTTCTACGGTCCGCAATATGCACCCTTCACCGTCGAAACCGATCCGGTCGACCCGGCCTTCCAAGTTCGGGACCTGAACACGGCCCAGGGAATTGATGCCGAGCGCTTCAATCGCCGCAACGTACTCCTGGAACGGGCCGATGCACTGGGAGCCGGGGGCAAGAGTAGCGGCAAGGCGACCACTCTGAAAACTTACTACAAGAAAGCACTCCAACTGGTCACCAGCCCGGAAGCCAAGAAGGCCTTCCGCATCCAGGACGAGGATGACAAGGTCCGTCAGCGTTACGGGCTAACGTCAATCGGCCAGTGCTCGCTACTCGGACGCCGATTGATCGAAGCGGGTGCCCGCTTCATCGGCATTTCCCATGGCAGCTGGGACACGCATGTCGACAACTTTACCGGCCACCAGAAAGCACTGGTGCCACCCACGGACCAGGCCTTCAGCGCACTGGTGGAAGACCTCGAACAACGGGGCCTGCTGGATGAGACACTCGTCGTCATGATGGGTGAAATGGGTCGCACACCCCGCATCAACAAGGACGCTGGGCGTGACCACTGGTCCATGTGCCAGACGGTCATCTTTGCCGGAGGTGGTACCAAGAAGGGCATCGTCATCGGGGCCAGCGACAAGACGGCCAGCTATCCGACCACGACTCCCTACAGTATCCAGGACCTGCTCCATACGATTCTCAGCCAAATGGGGATCAATCCCGGCAAACTTTATCCTGACCAGCTGGGTCGCCCGGTCCCACTGGTTAACGGCGGCAAGACGATTCACGAACTGCTGGCCTGACATGAAGCACCTGCTAAAAACCGTTTGCCTCTCTCTGTGCCTAAGCTGGTCTACCAGCTTGCCGGCACAAGCTCCCCAACTGGGCTACCTGTTTCCACCGGCAGTGGAGCGTGGCACGACAACCGCCGTGCAACTCGGCGGCTACGATTTAACGCCGGACATGCAGTTTTTCGTCTACGCGACCGGTTTGAATCTTCAGGTCACCGGACCCCCGGGACCTTTCCTGGTAACACCTCGACCTTACTGGGCA
>JAYGDG010000528.1:0-3664 GCA_046583015.1 Pirellulaceae bacterium
CCAATCCGGCAAATGATACCGAACGCGATGGCTCCTACCAGCCAAAAGGAAGCCAAAATCAATATCCCTTTCAAGGCACCGTAAGAGTAGTCACGTAAAGTGGCCATGGAAACCATGGAACGAACAACTTCCTCGACAACTTTCGGCTCCCCCTCGTTCTCCTCGCTCCCCGCTGCCTGCGCAACCTGTTGCGGCGCCGCGTAACACGATCCATCGGCAAAAAACAACACCAGACCCGAGACCAATAACCAATAACTCAAGCGGCGAACTAGTGCATCCATGCGATGAAAACTCCCGACAAAAACCCAATGGATCGCTTCAGAGAGCCGAAACCATACTGGATCCGCCTTAATGTTGCCAGCACAATTCTGCACAATGAAACGACGCCTGCTAGCGTTTAATCGTCAGGCAAGAGCGAGGCATCACGTCGTAGCACCCGACTGCCAGTCTTCCCAGGGCAACGGTCGCAGATTCCCTTCAGGGTCGAAGATCTGTGGTGACTTTTCAGGAAATATCGCTAGCAAGTGAACCTGCTCGGTCCCCGTTGGCTGCAGCCCATGAAGCTGGTGCGGTGCAATGACGATCGTAGCAGGTGCCGGCACCTTCACTCTCTCCTCTCCCAGGCTCACATCAACGCAACCGGATAAGATCACCAAGACTTCCTCAACTTCATGGTAGTGCAATGGTATGTGCCCACCCGGCTCGATCCACTGTTCCCAAATAGTGGTTGCGGCTGCGCCACTTGCATCTCCAACGAGAATCCGCGTTTTGATTCTCGGCACCGTGTGAACAGGCAATGACTCATGTAAGAAGACAGCCATGACAAGACTCCCCGGAAACTAGTTACTCAATCCATGGGCGGTCGCATCGATCTCGACTCGTTCCATGACACCTAAACTGCCAGCAGATTGGCATTTACAGATTTTTCCTAGCGTAGTATCGTCGCTTCGGTGATTACATTATGCGTCACGCTCACCTTCTCAGCCATGGGAAATAAGCATGTCGGTTCCGATCAGCATACTTTTTGCGACAGCTCAACGTCCACAGCTGGTACGACGGACGCTGGAGGCGCTAGTCGCGACTGAGAAACCGACTCTCTTTGAAGGGATTTGGGTGGTAGAAAACGGCACCCGACAGGGTGTGGAGCAGATCGTTGCTGATTTTTCTGCGGCCCTGCCAGTGCATTACTTGTTTTCTGAACAAGCGAGCAAGCCGGCTTCCCTAAATTTCGGCTTATCTCAGCTGCCTGACAGCCTGGTTTACATGATCGATGACGATGTACGCTTTTACCCAGAGACGCTAACGGCTCTGGCTGACGCAGCCGGGCAAGCTCCCGGCAACAGTTACTTTGGTGGTCCGTTTGACGTTGATTACGACTCCCCGCCACCGGCCTGGCTGGTACCCTGGTTACCATTTTCGGCGCGTGGCTGGTCCCGTCCCTACGACCAGCCAACACCACTTTCGCGGGGCCGGTTTATAGGCTTCAACTGGGCGGTCTATCGCGATGACTTACGAACGCTAAACGGTTTTGATCCGTCGATTGGGCCAGGTTCAGCCGCCGACAGCACCGGTGATGAAACGGAGTTACAAGGGCGTCTGAAGCAGCAGGGTATCCGACCCTGGTATGTCCCCCAAATGCGACTGGCCCACTATGTCCCTGAATCACGTTGCTCACCGGAATGGGCAATTGACCGTGCTTATCGGCATGGTGTCGGCTGGGGCCAGCTTCACCGCGGTTCACTGCTGCGCCACTTATTGAAGATAAAGGCCTACGCCGGCTGGCAATGGGCCCGCCGTTCGCTCCGAACCACTGAGCCGTTAGCAGCCGGTGACTTGGAAACAACGCTGGCCCACTTGCGCGAGTCAAAGTGGCGCGGGCGACTCGAAGGCCTGCAACAAGAGGCGGCTTAGCAACTGCTTGCCCCGGGGATATTAGGGTTTTGCCGTGGCCGCAGTGCGGAAGTTTTCTGCATGGAACTTCATGATCCGCAATCCCTGCTGCTGGTAAATAACCATCGCGCTATGCGGCGCTTCCGGAACAATCAGCTTCTGGTACGGGACCTTTAGCTCATCCAGGAACTTCATATACGCCAGGTTATTCTGGTAATTAAAACCCTTGGTGCCGACATGAATCAGTATCTTCAGCGGCGGCTTAGGGTTAGCAGCATACTTGCGGGCCAGGTCATACGTGTTGTAGCCCGCCGCAAACTTCAAGGCCTCACTCTCGCGGCCGTCGTTCTCTGATATCCTTTTTTCCGTGGCGTGCCCAGCACCACCCGGTGCCGCAGAGCCAAACAAGTGCGGATGCTTGAACATGATTCTTGTCGTACCGCGACCACCCTGAGAGAATCCTTCCAGTCCACGTCCAGCTCGCCTGGCAATCGTCCGGTAGGTAGCGTCCACGTGCGGAATCAGTTCTTTGACAAAAACGTCTTCGCCCAGCGACTTCTTTTGCGGATAATTGTAGTGACTCACCTCGCCGCCATTGACAAAGACGTAGATCATGGGCGGCACCTGTCCCTGGCTAATTGCCTGGTCAATGAAGGGAGCAAGGCGAATGCTCTTCACCTCACTGCCGGGGCGCCCACCGTGCAGGTAGTAGACCACCGGGAAGCGTCGCGAGGACTGCTTTGCATCGTGATACTGCGGTGGCAAATAGATGCAATACCCCACCGGGATCTTCATGGAGGGGCTGGTGAATGTCTCGTGCTGCAGACCAGGAAACTCACCCTTGGGCAGCTTGTTGACCCATTTGAATGGCGGCCGTATCTTGGCTGGCTTAGCCGTCCCCTGTGCAGAGACGATCTCCACGCTCAGCATCAGCAGACAACATCCCATCAACCACTTGCAAATCACTGATCGCATGAACCACGCACCTCCCGTCACCTGGACCAACAACTGATCGGACAGCGACTAGTATAGCTGTCCCGCGCAGCTTGTGCAGGACCAATAGAAATGCGTTTACGTTAGCCCGGGGATGGGCGCCCCGTAATAGATGTGGTGCGGCCGGTCGAGCGCATCGTGCCAGGCAGCGGTACGCGGAATCCCCAAGGCTTCGTAGATCGTGGCCGCCATATTCTCCGGGCGTTGCGGATTGTCGGCCGGATAACCGCCTCGACTATCGGACCGTCCCACCACGGTGCCGCCGCGGATGCCGCCACCTGCAAAGAAGACGGTCTGCACGGCACCCCAGTGATCCCGACCGGGCAACTTGTAGTGCTTGGGAAGCAGCGTGATCTCAGGCGTGCGGCCAAATTCACCGGCCATCACGATGAGCGTATCCTCCAGTTCACCACTCTCGTGCAGATCATCTAGCAGCGCCGAAACCGCGCGATCCGTGGGAGGAAAGAGTTTTTCCTTCAAGTGCGGAAACGCATTACCGTGGGTATCCCAGGCCTCGTCATTGCCCAGGTTAACCTGCACCAGGTTAACTCCCGCGGATACCAGGCGTCGTGCCATCAGCAAGGACCAGCCAAAGCAATTGCGCCCATAGCGCTGCTGGATCTTGTCCTCGGCGTGAGTTACATCAAATGCCTGTTGCACCTTTGGGTCCACCAGCATCGAGACTGCCGACTGACGAAATCGGTCAAACTTCTCGGTAGCCGCAGCCTGGTCCAACTGGCCGCGCTGGCTGGCTAACACATTGCGTAATCGCAAACGACCG
>JAYGDG010000551.1:0-2956 GCA_046583015.1 Pirellulaceae bacterium
CGATGCCCGTTTGTCGCACTGGCGGTGGCTGACGATAGGGCAGCCCGCAGGTCAGTTTGACCTGCCCACGATCACGCTTCGCCGTGCTATTTGCTACAATAGCTCCGTTGTTGATCTTCTCCAGCCGAGAGTTCGTTCAACATTTTGGCAAGCGGCGCGATGTTTCTCTGTTGGCCGGACGACCCGTGAGGTTGAAAATGACCATGTATAACGCCAGTCTCTACTCTCTAAAGTTCTCGGGTAAGGAAGTGGAGCGATGAAACTTGCCTCCGTCTTAACCCCCATGTCGGATGAAAACCTCGCGCTGGCTGCCCAAACAGGAGTCGAGTGTATTACGCTCCGCTACCAGGGACCAGAAAAGTCTGACTGGGAGCCGGCCCTGGAGAGAATACGTGCCGTCGGTCTGCAGCCGGCAGCTGTCGAAGATGCCATCGCCATGGAGAACATTATCCGTGGCACCGACCGACGTGACGATGAGATCGAGGGTATCCTGAAACTGCTGGAAATCATGGCCGACCTGGAGATTCCGGTCCTTTGCTATAACTTCATGGCCGGGACCGATTGGGTGCGCACACGCGTGGATGTTGCCGAACGAGGCGGAGCAATGGTTACGGAGTTTAACCTCGATCAGATCGATCAGGCAGTCTCCCTGGACGATGCCTCGCGGTCCCTGCAACATGAAGTACTGACGGCCGACCAACTGTGGGAAAACCTGGAGTATCTGTTGCAGCGGATCGTCCCCCGTGCCGAATCCCTGGGAATTAACCTGGCGATGCACCCGGACGACCCGCCACTGGATGCTTTTATGGGGCGGGCTCGCATTATGAACTGTGTGGAGAATTTTCTGCGACTGGTTTCCCTGGTTCCTAGTCCAGTCAATGGCATCTGCTTTTGCCAGGGGACCTTTGCCGAAATGGGGGTCGATATCCCGGCAGCGATCCGACAACTGGGACCCCATATTCACTATGTCCACTTTCGTGACATTCGCGGAACCCGTGAGTCATTTGCCGAAACCTTTCATGACAATGGTCCCACCGACATGGTGACGGCGATTCGTACCTACCGGGACGTTGGCTTTGACGGTCCGATCCGACCGGACCATGTGCCTCAATTAATTGGCGAGGGAGATGGGGAACCTGGTTATACGATGCTAGGACGGTTGTTTGCCTATGGATATATGAGAGGATTGATGCAGGCAGCCAACCAGGATCGTTCCTAAACCTGCCCTGCCTGGAACCGTAACCCTGCAGACGAGACGAGCAGAATTATGGCAAATGTTTATCATTTCGGTGCCGTTGGGGATGGCAAGAACGATGATACCGCTGCCCTGCAGCATGCCCTGGAAGCGGGTGAAGGTCTCCTCGACCTCAACAAGGGGACCTATCGCATCACCCGTCCGCTGGTGATCGATCTCACGAAGCAGGGATATGGTGCCGTCCGTGGTGCTGGCGGCGCTTCCCGGATCGTGATGGCTGGTGCCGGCCCGGCGCTGCGGATCATTGGAGACCACCAGGGGACCGCGCAGCCTAAGACGTACCAGCCGCACACCTGGGAAAAGGAAAGAATGCCGCAAATTTCCGGGCTGGAAATTCTCGGGGAACATCCCGAGGCCGTCGGTATCGAATTACGTAAAACGACCAAGACCACGATTACCGGGGTACTGGTACGTGAATGTAAACATGGGATTCACCTGGTGGAACGAAATCGTGACTTCGTCCTAAGTGATTCCCATCTGCTCAACAATCATCATTTCGGACTCTTTTTCGACCACTGTAACCTGCATCAAATTATCGTCCACGGTAACCATATTAGCTGGAACAAAAAGGCTGGTATCAAGTCGCTCAATGGAGATGTCCACAACTTACAGATTACCGGCAATGACATTGAATACAACAATCATCCAGGCGTTGACAAGTCGCCCCAGGGAGAGCCAACCGGTGCCGAGATCTGGTTCGAAGCACCGACCGGTGTTATCAGTGAAGTGACCATTGCCAGCAATACGATCCAGGCAACGATTCAGCCAGGTGGAGCCAACGTGCGGATTCATGGCGCCCCCACGATCTCACCACGTGCTGCCAGGCTGGTTACCATTACGGGAAACGTGCTGGGAAGTCAGTCGCGAGGAATTGAACTGCGGCACGTGCAGCGAATTACCATCACCGGTAACACGATTTATGATTCGCAAGACCTCTCGATCCTGGCTGTCCACTGCGCGGGACTGGCAGTCGGATCTAATACACTGGTCTGGCGTGGTGAAGATGAAGACCCGCCACGCGATGGAATTCGCCTGGAGGACTGTGACAACGGGGCACTGACTGGACTGGTCACGCGCCGCCTTTGTTCCGGATCGGCTGATTCCGGTGCTGCCTTTACACTCGTGCGGTGCCGGGATGTGGCCATCAGCGAATGCCAAATCTTGGATCCCCTGCACCGCGGCGTGGAACTGGAAGACTGCCAGCGGTGTCGCGTTTCGGGTAACAGTATCGTGGATCGCAGAAAAGAGCATTCCATGCTGCAAGCCGTTCGTGTCCGCGGCAAGAGTGTCGACAATCTGGTGCAAAATAACCTGCTCGGAGGTGCCCGCCAGAAATTACTCGACGTTGTTCCCGGTTCCGCGATCCTGCAGGGTAACGTAGAACTCAAGCCATAGGTCGCGTCCGTTGTTTACGAGATATTTTCAGGAGATTGTGAAATGAACAGTCAGCCTCTTGATCGTCGTTACTGGTTGCAAGCTGCCGCCGGTTCCCTGGCCGGAACGTGCCTTGCCACAAGCTGGCTGGAGGCCATTGACTATACGAAACCGGTTCCCGAAGCGGAGAAACTGACCGGCTATCTCAATGGCTCGCAGGTCTTGATTCGCTGGAACAACCGCTTGCTGACCGGTTATCGTGCGCATGCCAGTCTAAAATATCCGTACTTCAATCCGCTGGCTGGACCTGCCAGCGGCCTCTCGGTG
>JAYGDG010000592.1:0-2983 GCA_046583015.1 Pirellulaceae bacterium
TCCATCGTTCTCGTACCAGTAGACCGTGTCGGTACCCCGCGCCGTAGCGAGAACGTCCATGTCCCCGTCACTATCCAAGTCAACCGCGAAAACGGCATGGGTTTGGTCTGCGTTGGTGCTGATGATCTGCTGAGGGCCAAAGTTTCCAAGGCCGTCATTCGAATACCAGGCAATCTTGTCGTCTTCCCGCGAGGCCGAAATCACATCGGTGGTACCATTGCCATCCACGTCGACGGCAAAGACACTCCTCGCCTGGTCCGCATTGGTGCTGATTACGTGCTGCGCAAATTGCCGGCCATATTCATAGACCCGCGTATGCCCGGCAGCAGTGCTGTTTTGAGGGGCACCAATGGCAACCCGAGTGCCATCGCCACTCATGGAGACCGAGCGACCCGATTCGTCAGCGGCCGCTTCCCCATCAAGATCGATTCCCCGCTGCACCCAGTCCGGTGTGAACAGGCCTGTATCGAAGTCATAAATGCGTGTCTGACCGCTCTCACCGCCGACGGTGTCGTCACCAAAAGTTCCGATGGCAACGCTATCACCCACGCCACTGAGCGAAACCGCGTAGCCAAGCTGGTCGAGGTCGACCTGGCCATCGATATCGCTACCCATTTGGTTCCAAGTGGTGGTCCCATTGTATTCAAAAATCTGGACGCGACCCCGATCCGTGCCACCGGCGTCATTGAGATCTGCTCCGACGGCAATCCGCGTACCGGCATCATCGAGTGAGACGGCAAAGCCAAAGTGTTCGCCATCTTCCTGGCCATCAATGGCATTTCCAACTGGATCCCAGGTGTCAGTCGCCACGTTATGGGCAAAGATACGGACCTGGCCACGATCGGTTCCAGCGGCGTCGTGCAGGTGTGATCCAACGGCAAGCGTCTTACCATCGGCCGTCATCGAGAGGGAAATGCCAAATTCATCGCTAATCGCGGCACCATCAATCGGAGTGCCGTGATCGTCCCAGTTGGTGGTGGCCGCATTATACCGATAGCTGCGCACCTGGCCACTGTTGAGGTTCCCGCCAGCGTCATGATGCTGGGCTCCGATACTGACGATGTCACCATCCTCGCTAATCCCAACGGACCAGCCGAACTCATCACCACCGGCCTGGCCATCAATGTCTCCCACCAGGTTCCAGACGTCGGTCGTCGCATTGTAACGGTAGATGCGAGCGTGACCGGTTTGCAGGCCGACGCCGCCACCATCATTATTGGGCGCTCCGATGACCACCGTGTTGCCATCGCCACTGAGGGCCAGCGAACTGCCAGAAATGTTACCAATCGATTCACCCAGCAGCGGTGCTCCCAGCAGGTTCCAGGTCTCGGCTGCCGTATCGTAACGGAGCACACGAGTCCGACCCGAGTTCAGCCCGTTAGCATCATTGCTTGGTTCGCCGATGGCCACGGTCAACCCGTCACTACTGAGGGACGTGACCGTTCCTGATTCATCAAGGGGCGTAGTGCCGTTAATATCGGATCCCAGTTGGAACCAGTTAATATGATTCTCGTGCCAGTAAATGGTGTCGTCGCCCATCGAAGCCGAGACGATATCCTGGTCACCATCACCATCGAAATCCGCCCCATGAACACCGGCTGCATAATCAACATTGTCACTGACCAAGTGACCCGTGAAGCTGCCCGTGCCATTATTCTCGTACCAGCGAACCGTGTTGTCTAGGAACTGCGAGGAAACGACATCCTGGTCACCATCTCCATCAATATCTGCTGCATAGGTCTTGAGGGGCCCATTGGCCTCGGTGGTGATGGTACCGCTACTGGCGCCACCTGGCAGGAAGCCCGGATCGTAATAACAGAGGTTATCGTCGGGATTATTGGTCGGTGGCGGGCTCGGCGGGAACGGTGCCGGCATCGGCTGGTAAGTCGGATTGTTCAGGCAGACGACGATTTCCCAGTTCGACTGCGTATCATGGTTGAGACGAACGTGGCTGGTCGTAAAGTCCTTCAACTCGGCTGTCACCTCGAGCGGGCCTTCGTTATTGATCGCGTCGACAATGGCATCGGAGACTTGCTGCGTGCGCCAGAAGGAAGATGGTTCAAATTCAATCGCGATACGCCCTGGTACAACACCGGTAATACCGGACGCGGTCGGTCCAAAATCACCACCCTGGGTTACCATCACGTTCGCCTGCAGTTCGGGAGATCGTGAAATCTCAGCCACGATTAGGGGGCTGTAATCGAGTTCAAGCGGGAAGGTGATCAACCAGGGTTGCGCCAGCGACGCGCCACCGGTCGGTACGCCACCTGCCACCGCGTAACCCGGTGTCAATCCGGTCGTCGCCGTTGCCATCGCGTCGAGTGCTGCCGTGACCTCGGCCGGGGTAGCATCCCAGTCAATTGGCCCGGTCGTTCCCACGATATCCGGGTTACCCGGATCAGGCAGAGTCACCGTGATCTGGAACTGGTAATCAAGCACTGCCGGGGTCGGCTGGAAGTAGAGTCGTTGCTGCTCGGAAGTGCCCGGACCAGGAGTCGTCACGTTGCCCGTGAAGGCATTGACCGTGGGGAAATTAATTCCCAGGGCAGCATAGTCATTTCCGGCCGGGTAGGTAATGTCCCAGATCGGGTTGGTGGCAGTCGAAGCACCACCTTCGGAAACGATGAAGCCGTTGGGCACACCAGCCAATTGATCCAACGCCGTCTCGAGCGCTCCGGCACTGCCAGCGGCTCCCAGAGCCGGGTCATAGGTAACAGGAACGGTTGTTCCCATGCTGTTGGCCAGCGAATCAAACACTTCCAGCGTAAAGGCAAAGGTCAAGTTCGAAAGATCAGGATCGGTTCCAGTTCCATCGGGAATCGTGAAGGAAAATTCCTGCAGCGCGGTCTTGGTGGAAACTTCCGCTCTCGTGTTATCCAGATTCGAACGGACCAGTACCCGGGATCCATCAATCACCTCGGCTGTCAAAACGAGTGTCTGCCCCGCATTACTGGCATTGATGTCATCGGTTAATTTCTGGGCA
>JAYGDG010000620.1:0-2688 GCA_046583015.1 Pirellulaceae bacterium
TTTGAGGCTGGTGAGGATGGCGTTCGAATTATTGCCAGTAAGCCAGCGAAGAGCCTCTTGCTGGAGCGCCTGGTTGATGGCTCGATGCCCCCCGAAGGAAAACAGCCAAGACCGACAGCCAGGCAAATCAAGTCGATCCGAGAGTGGATCGCAGGTGGTGCCCGCTGGCCGAAAAATCGGGTTCTCAGTCGTTATGAGATCAGTACCGATTCCTGGGCAGGGCGCGACTGGTGGTCACTGCAACCGCTACGTATGCAACCCCCGCCGGCCGTTCAGAATATGAACTGGGTGCACAATCCAATTGATCAGTTCATCCTGGCCGGCCTGGAAGCGAAGGCACTTCAACCCAGCCAGCCAGTTGATCGTCGCCAGTTCTTACGGCGCACCAGTTTTGATCTGCTGGGACTTCCGCCCTCGCCAGAGGCAGTTGAGCACTTTGAACAGGAGACTGCGCCGGATGCCGTCGATCGGATGGTAGAACAACTGCTTGCTTCGCCCCATTACGGGGAACGCTGGGGACGCTACTGGTTGGATGTGATTGGCTTTACCGAGAGCGATGGGTTTGAGCACGACAAGTTCCGACCTCATGCCTGGCGCTACCGCGATTATGTGATCGACAGTTTTAACGCCGACCTTTCTTACAGGCAGTTTGTCCGCCAGCAGATTGCCGGCGATGTGCAAGCGGATGCCACCCAACAGAGTATTGTTGCCAGTGGATTCCTGGTGGCCAGTGAATGGGACGAAGTACAACATGTTGGCTCCAGCAAGAGTGAAATGCGGCGCGCCCACGAGGAGCAAATCGCCGAGCTTGTCGGCACCGTCACCGGGACGTTTCTTGGCTTAACCGTTAATTGCTGTCGTTGTCATGATCATAAGTTCGACCCGTTGCCACAAACGGATTATTACCGAGTGAAGGCTGTCTTTGATGGGGTTGACCACAGCCAGGGACGGACCGTTGGTAATCGATCGATCCTGTCGACCACGGAAACGGCTGCGGTTGAGAAGCGCAAGTCGCCATTGCTGAAACAGCAAGCGACACTCCAGGACCAGCTCGCGATGTTGCAGCAAAAACTTCCCTCCGATGCTACACCGCAGCAGGTGAAGGAGAGCCTGACCAAAGGTCGTCACGGATCGGCCTTGAATGCTCGCCAGACGCAGGCCAGTACGGCGTCAAAAAGCTCCTATCACAAGCCGCCACTGACGGTCGAATGCTGGGCGCTGGCGGATCGTAAAGACCAGTTCAATGTTTTTGTGGCCAATAATCTCAAGCAGTCGGGTGAACATTGGGAACTTTATTCGTACACGGGCGAAGGTGATTACAGCGTCTACATGCCAGGCTACCAGCCCGCCACGATTCGCTCAGGTGCAGTCATTACCGATGGCAAGTGGCATTACCTGGCAATGCAATTTGATGGTCAAAAAGTTCTTCTCTATGTCGACGGGAAAAAGGTCAAGGAACAGGCAGTCAAGCGGATGAAACCGCCCGGGGCCCTGGGGACGCTTGATTTTGGTGGTTACCTGGCAGATAAGATCGGCTGTGCCGGGGCAGTGGACGAAGTTCGCATCTCGGCCACGATTCGTCCTATTACCCTGCCAGCACCGGGCCCATTTGCCGTCGACAAGGAAACGATCGGCTTGTGGCGTTTTGACAAGCTTCAAAACGGGCGGTTTGCCGACCTGATTTCCCGGCAAGGTTCGGTTGAGGCTGGGACAATCATTGCTCGGCAAGAGAAAGTGCAAAAGGAGCTGGCAGTCCTGAAAAAAGAATTGTCGGCATTGGCGCCGCCCCTTGGATATATCGGTTATCGCCGCCAGCCGCCGCCGACACACGTACTGCTGCGAGGAGACATAGGGGCAGAGGGTCCGCAAGTGTCGCCCGGTGGTGTTTCGGCCCTGGCAACCTTCCCGGGTGACCTGCAGTTAACTTTCGATGCGCCTGAAGCCGAGCGACGTCTGAAATTCGCTGACTGGGTAACCGACCGTGCAAATCCTTTGACGGCACGGGTGATCGTCAATCGTATTTGGCAGTTTCATTTTGGCAACGGGTTGGTTAAGACAGCCAGTGATTTTGGATTCAACGGTGGAAAACCGACGCATCCGAGGTTATTGGACTGGCTGGCAAACGAACTAATTCGTACCGGCTGGAGCCTGAAACATATTCACCGCTTGATTATTTCGTCGGCAACTTATCGCCAGTCAACGCTATTGAATAAACGAGCAGCGGCCATTGATGCTGACAACCACTTGCTCTGGCGATTTTCTCTCCGCCGCCTGGATGCCGAGGTAATTCGCGACACGATGCTTGATATTAGCGGAGCGCTGGATCGCAAGATGCGAGGGCCAAGTTTTCAACCATTTACGGTAACGGTCTTTAACACCCATTTCTATCATTTGTTCGATAGCCCGAAACCTGAGTTTAACCGCCGCACTGTTTACCGGGCTAATGTAATCACCGGTCGAGATCCCTTGTTGGATTGTTTTGATTGTCCTTCACCGTCGGTTGCCACACCCCGCCGTCGTACAACGATCACGCCGACCCAGGCTCTGGCACTGATGAATAATTCCTTTGTGTTGCGGCAATCGCGGTTATTTGCAGCACGAGTGAAAGAGAGTGCTGGCGAAGATGTTGTCGAGCAGATCGACCGAGCATTTCAGCTGGCACTGACTCGCCAACCGACCCGGCAAGAG
>JAYGDG010000890.1:0-2944 GCA_046583015.1 Pirellulaceae bacterium
CCCGCCAGCGGCGTCGACCGGTTGTCCCGCATCGTAGTCTCGCCAGCGCCCCACCGCATCATAGTTTTCAAGTGCGAACCCGATGGGGTCCATAATATTGTGGCAACTGGCACAAGCCGGGTTGGTACGATGCTGGGCCAATCGCTTACGAATGGAAAGTTCAGCTCCAACCACCTTCTCCTCGAGTACCGGCACGTTGGGTGGCGGGGGCGGTGTCGGCATCGCCAAAATATTCTCCAGGATCCAGTTACCCCGAATCACGGGCGAGGTACGCGTCGCATAGGAGGTCACGGTAAGGATGCTGCCGTGCCGCAGCAAACCCCCTCGGTGACTTTCGGGAGAAACCTCTACCCGGCGAAAACGGCTTCCGTAAACGTGCGGGATACCATAATGCCTGGCGAGACGTTCGTTGAGATAGGTATAGTCCGCCTTGAGCAGATCAAGCACGCTGCGATCTTCCCGCATGATGCTTTCGACAAACAACTCCGTTTCCTGGCGAAATGCCTGGCGGAGGTTATCGTCAAAATCGGGGAAAATCCTCGCGTTGGGGGTCAAGGAATCCAGGTTGCGCAGGTAAAGCCATTGACTGGCGAAATTCGTGACGAGCGAGCTGGACCGCGGATCGGCGAGCATTCGCTCCATTTGCTGTTTCAAAACACCCGCCTTACGGAGTTCACCCCGTGATGCCAGGTCCAGCAGCTCATCATCCGGAATGCTGCTCCACAAAAAGAATGACAGCCTTGAAGCAAGTTCCAAATCACTGACGGGATAAGGCGTTGCCTTGGCGATTCCCGGGGGATCGCGTTCAACACGCAACAGGAATCGAGGGCTGACCAGGATCGAGCTAATTGCCATTTCAATACCACCCTCAAAACCATCTTCGGCGTGCGCCTCGCGATAGAACGCCAGCGGCCTCGCCAGGTCATCCTTGTCGACCGGGCGCCGGTAGGCGCGTCTTGCGAACTCCGAAATAATCCGCTCTGCACAAGCCTCTTCCTCCTCCGCCCGTGTTGGATAGGAGGAGAAGATGCGCTGGCGGCTCGGCGTGTTCAGTGATTTGCTGGCCGACTGTGACTTCGCTGCCGACTGGTTGTAGGGGCCCGTAATGGAGACCTGGTAAACAGCGGGTGTCAGTCGTGGATGTCGGTGATAGTTGAAATGTACATTCAGTGGCTGGCGCTTGGTCTCCAGCAATGACGACTTGTTCTTGATGAACGTGATGCCGAGATCATGCGGTCCCGCTGTTACGCTGATGCGAGACTTGAGTTGATCGTCATCGAAGATGTAGCGATTCCTATTCTTCGGCGGAACCACCTTGAAATTCGCGACGCGGACCCGGTCCAAAAGAAATTCCATCTCATGGGTCCGATTCAGTCCTTCAATATGCTCGTTGCGATCGCGGGCCAGGTGAACATGCACCTCGTACTCGCCTGCCTGGGGAAAGGTGTGATGCAACAAAACCCCACCGCGTGTCCCCAGTGGGAGTCCCGGCACGTGTTTCTCCTGGGTCACGTCGGGAGCCACGCGAAACGTGTAGCCAGCAGGATTCTGTCGGGGAGCCCCGATCGCCAGGCGACTTATTTTTTGGGCAGCGTTGATATAACGCGTCAGCAGCGTGGGTGGCAAATCGCCCAGTGTCACGTTGTCAAAGCCGTGGCTCGATTCGTCTGCCGGCAGCAGTGTCTTGGCGTCAATCTCCAGGTCTAGCAAGTCACGAATTGCGTTCCGGTACTCGAACCGGTTGAGCCGTCGAAACGTATCGGTTCGCCCCGGCTGCAGATTCTTGTCCGCCGCCCTGTCGAGCAGCTTCACCAGCTGGTTCATTGTCTGGTCGACAAGCTTTCCCGCCGGACGTGGCTCACCGACAGGTGGCATCTGGCGCGATCGCAACTTACGCAAGACCTGTTCCCAGGTCGCCGCATGTCTTTCAATCTCCTTGCCGACCAGCGAATCGAGATCAAGGTCACCCTTGGGCGTCGCACCACTGTGACAGTCAACACAGAAATTCTTCACGAGCTCCCGGTACGGTGCGGCAGCAGTGTCGGAAGGCTCACCGTCAGATGCTTTTGCCTTGGCTTCGTCCACTGCAGCTTGCATCGCTGTCAGCTCTGGCATGCCAGGACCCGGCAGGCAGAGGTCAAGACAGGCCCAACCAATGCAACCGAGCAGGAAGACGTTCAAAATCGTTAAACGCATTGCCAGGGGCTCCATGGCCGCCGTCGCGGCAGATTAGAATCCAGGTCAAACTAGGCCAATCTTCGTTTCGGTTTAGCAGATTTTCCGTAGCGGTGACTGCTCAACACCTGCCGCTCCCGGAATCGCCCGGTCGGAGCGGAGTGGCAGTCCCTGATACGATCTGCTTCAATTTTACACAATGCCACATCGGTCCAACAGTCAGTTTTGCTCGCGGGGGATAATTTAGCAGAGACCGATATATCTTAGTTTCACAGCAGTTTTGCGGCACGGGTTCAGGGGGCCGGCGTAATATCACGATCGACGGCCTGGAGCGGCTTCGCAGGACGCCGAGGTCCAGATCACTGCGACCACGGCAAGACCTGTCACAAGTACCGTTGATCGGTTCACGCGACGATCTCCTTCACCACGTTGCCAGCCATATCGGTCAGCCGAAAAGGGCGTCCGTGATGTTCGAAGGTCAGCCGTTCGTGATCGAGGCCCATCAGGTGCAGCATCGTGGCGTGCAGGTCGTTAATATGAACCTGACCTTCAACGCCGTAGTAGCCAAAATCGTCGGTTACCCCATGGGTAATGCCACCCTTCACGCCGCCGCCGGCCATCCACATCGTGAAACCGTGATGGTTGTGTTCGCGACCGTCGCCGTTCTGAGCGTGCGGCGTGCGGCCAAACTCACCGCCCCAGAGGACCAGTGTGTCATCGAGCAACCCGCGCGACTTGAGATCGGCAAGCAGCCCGGCAACCGGTTTAT
>JAYGDG010000829.1:0-4172 GCA_046583015.1 Pirellulaceae bacterium
TGTTAGCTCAGTGCGTTGTCGAGTTATTGAGGCAGATCGCTGCAAGGTCAGTTCACTGACATGGTGATGTTTCTGGTAGGTCTGGCCGTTGTCTGTGACTTCGGTTTGCTCCAGGTGCGAGTAACCGATCTTGTTTCCATCAATGAGTGCCACCGTCCAGATGTCGGAGGATGTTCGTGGTTTGTCCGGTTGCGGCTGAGGATCCGGTTCCTGTTG
The DNA here is from genome assembly GCA_046583015.1 of Pirellulaceae bacterium. Taxonomy (GTDB): domain Bacteria; phylum Planctomycetota; class Planctomycetia; order Pirellulales; family Pirellulaceae; genus JAZADA01. The sequence continues at coordinate 217 of JAYGDG010000829.1, forward strand.
CGGCTGAGGATCCGGTTCCAGTTGCGGCTGAGGATCCGGTTCCTGTTGGGGCTGAGGATCCGGTTCCTGTTGCGGCTGACAACCCGTGAGCAGCATTGTCGAGGCGACAAGCAAGGAGCAAAGAGTCGTGGGAAACGGATGGAAGCGGCTCATCGTACCTCGCTGAAACGCCTGAAGGCTGAAACTGGTTGGCTGATTATAGCAGAGATATCGTTTTGTCTGAGCAGCAGAAAATGGTCCCTGTTGTCGTGCTGCTTTTCTGGCCTCTGGCGCCTTCAGTTGTCGGTTGTTCCGGTTGTATGGAGCAAGCCAGCAGCTGGTTTTCCCGAGAAGGGACAAGTTTTTTTGCACGCCCCAAGGGATGACCTAAGTTTCAACAGATCGCCAGCACCGTGCTGGTTTTGGCGTCCCTTGGAGGGCGACCGAGACAAACTTATCTGAACACGACTATCTGACCGAGGTCCATCATGGGTTTTCTGGACAAGTTTACGGGCACCAAGTCACATAAAATGCCTGCACCGAAAGTTTCTCAAAGCAGTTTTGAACGGCTTAGCAGCGAAGAACTTGATACTCATTTGAATATTCAGCGGTATGGGAATTTTGTCCTGACCGATGCCGTTCGTCCCTCTTATGACCTGCAGGTTATTCCGCAGCCAGGTTATCGGCTGGATGCTTACCACGATGAATGTTCTGGCAGCGATGTGCCGGTATTGATGGCCGCGGCGTCACGAGAGCACCTGTTTGACCTCTTTATGGATCTGCTCGATCCACTCGGTGCCGAGGTGAAGGTCGTGCTGGAGACGAGCCATGCCTCGCAGGGAGGTCAGCATGTTGACCTGTGTCGCGAACATGTCGAGTTACCGATTTTGAAGAGCATGTTGTGGGATTATGAAGACCTGCTCCTTAACGATGGTTGCACAGGGATTGCCGTTTTAAATACCGCCGTTCCATACGAAGTTCAATTTGATGAACACAAGATGTTGGTGGTTTATGGTGACCCGCTGTCAGAATTTGAGCAGGTCTTGCGGTCTTACGGTTTAAAGTGCCAGGATGACATGAGCTTTATTACGGAAGCGGAGCATGTCCATTCGTCGCACGACCGGCACGCAGATCTGTTCGAGCAGATGAAGCTGCGTTTAGGAATGGAAGGCTAACCGCGGTTTGCGGAAACCCGGCGACAGAGCCCGTTTGGGGCTGCCGTCCACCGGCCGGCTGGTTCTTGTGTCCCAGCGGTTTCTAGAACTCGTAGGCTTGTCCATCCAGTACGACAATGACGTGGCCTTCGAGTGCCAGGTACTTGGCAACATGTTTGCCGTACCGTGTTACCAGTTCGAAGTACTCATCACTGTAACGAGTGATCTTGCGGGCGTTTTTCTTGCGATCCTCGGTAGCTGTAGAATCAATCCAACACTCGTTGCGATAGAAAAACGTCTTGCTGCCAACATTCTGGATGGTATGAACGGCAACACTCTTGTCGGACTTTGCACTGCTGTAGACAGCGGCTCCCCCGGCCGGTGCCTGGGCTGATTGCTGGAATCTTGCCTTGGCAGCCCGCTGGGCAAAACCAGCTTCTCCAGAGTCTTCTTCGAGTGCCTTGAGGGCCAGGTTGGCCCGTCCCCGGTTGCTGGCAAAATCCTGTGGGGAGACATTGTCGTCCGCCAGGAACGAGGTGTAGGGAGTGAGAATTCCGTGCTTGGTGGAAAGCTTAATCAACTCATCGATCAGCTCCTGGTTTTTCCCTTGCAGATCAATTTCATCAATGATTTCACCGATACGACGAGAGGCCCACACTTTTTGCACGAAGGCGTTTGTTTCGTCTTTCGATTTCTTTTTCAGCTTGGCTGGAAAGCTGAAGGACTGTTTTTTTCCGTCGACGGTGCCTTCGACGGTTACCTTGGCGTTGCCCGCATTCTTGTAGCGACCCACCAGGACCAGCTGGTCTCCGGCAAACAGGTCATAGGCATCGCGCGGGTAAAGTCGGTTGACCGTTGAACCGTCTTCGGGATTCTGTCCTTCGAGGTCGACCTTGATGGCGATGTCGGTCATGGCCGGCGCCCCGATTCGCCGAAACAGCTTGCTGACATGGTCTTCGATATCTTCATTTGGGCGGACGTACAAACTCTGTCCGTAACAGACGCGGGCCAATTTATCTAACAGGCGGCTGTTGACGTCATAGCCGACTCCAAAATTAAAGATGCGTGCCCGCACCTTGTTGTTTTTCTTGGCGTTGGCCACGATCCGTGTCAGACCGGTTTCACCGGCAGTTGGCAGGCCATCGGTCAGGAAGACGACGTAACTGGGCCGTTTGTTGTCCTGTAACATGGCCAGTGCCGTGGTCAGTGCTCCATCGATATTGGTACTGCCGCCAGCAAAAATACCCTCCACAAAACCGATCGCTTGCTTGCGGGTCTTGTCGTTGTACTTCTGTAACTCCGGTTGGAAACTCTCCACCTCGCTGTCGTAAGCGATGACGTTAAACAAATCATCCTTGTTGAGGTTGTTGAGGACGAATTTCAGTGCCGACTTGGCCTGCTCAATCTTCTTGCCACTCATGCTGCCAGAACGATCCACGACGAACAGGATGTTCTTCTTCATTTGCTTGTCAGCCTGTTTCTTGATTTCCGGACTGACCAGCATCATCAGATATCCTTGCTTGTCCTTTTCCGGGCGATAACTCAAAACACTGGCCCCCACCGCCTGGCCACCGACATCGAAAAACAAGCGGAAATCGGAATTGGGAATCCGATTCTTCTGATGCAGTTGGACGACCGCGTGCTCATCGTTGGGTCGCTTGATTTCGACTGAGTGAGTTGGGCTATAAACGTTCTTGATCGCCACTCGACTCTGAATGTTGATGGCAAACCGCAGATTCTCGACCGGATGCGACGTGTATTTCGCAGTGCTCAAGGGAAACAGGAATTCCGTTAAGCCATCGAGTTTGCGGCAAACCTGGCTGTAGCGGAGTGTGACTGTCCGTTTGGCACCTGCTGGGACCGGAAAGACACTCGTTTTGAACATGCCGGTTCCCATCCACTCCAGTAAAGCGGGATCCTGATTGCGACGAATGTAACCCTCGTAGATCCGCCGAGCTTCCTTGGCATCGAGTAGCTTGGCATCGTATTCCTTGCCATCGACCAGGAAGGTTAAACGATCTACAGCACCGTCGTAGGGTAACGGAAAGACGAAGCAGACTTCCATCGCGCGACTGCCGGTGTTGACAAACGATTGCGAGACTTGAACCTTGGCGATCTGGTCCACGAGGTTTACGTTAACAGCCAGTTCCTGGATCTTGTAGGAAGTGGGCACCGGACGCGGAATGGGACGTGGCAGCGGATGCGGTATTGGATGGGGCGGATGGATGGGACGTGGCAAGCGGTGGGGATGATTGGGACGGATGTCCAACAGAACGCCCTGAGCGGTCACCAGGGCTGGTAACAGCGCAGCAACGATGAAGCCCACCAGCGTGGCCAGGCCCACAGTTCGCATGGATCCAACACGTTGCATCCCAGATTGTTGCCGGGAGTCACAGTTTCTGCTGAGCATGTCTTTCTCCTCCGTTGCATAACCTTTAAAACCACTCGACTGCCTTACTACTTGGGGCAGCCAACAGGGTTCTGACGAACAAAAAGTGGAGTAAGTTCCCCACGTGCCAGTAGATTCTCCCCCAATCGGTGTGGATTTCGCAAGGCAAGCAGCTTCATTCCTCTGAGAATAGTGACTGGAGGGGGCAGGGATATTCGCCACGGATTGCCCTAAGTAGTTATTTTAAAAAGAGTTAAATTCCTCGGTCGGCCGGCAATTGGACTTGCTGTCTAAGCTCGTTTTTGACACACTCCGATCCGCCTTGAAGCTGCTTCAGCGAATGCTTAGTACCTGGTGTTTGTTTTGCTTCTCGAGAAATTCAGGAAAAGTCGATGCGAGCTCGAACTTGGCAGAACCACGGCTGGCTATTGGTC
>JAYGDG010000903.1:0-2182 GCA_046583015.1 Pirellulaceae bacterium
ATCGCTTGATGAACCGTGAAAAGACGATGCGGGCCGCATCATTGTCCCCAGCACAGAGACCATCCACCAGTTCTGCGAATGATTGTTCCGACATGCAACCTGCCCAGGAAAACCTCTTAAACAAGAAGACACTAACCACTGATTATCCTCGACTGGAAACCTGGCTGCAACCAGCTTCCAGGAGGTCACAAGAAGGGAATTCATGGTTGAGAACCTGCAGGAAATCCACTGCCGCATACAGACTTCCTGCTAACTTGCCGCCGGTTCCTACTTAGATCACCATGCCGCCGTCCACTTGCAGGACCGCTCCGGTGGTAAAGGAACTGGCATCCGAAGCCAGGTAGATCGCCGCACCAGCCAACTCGTCCACCGTGCCGATGCGCCCCAACGCTTTCTGATCCGTGATCGTTTTCTCTAACTCCGGGTTCGACCAGAGCGCCTCGCTCAACTGCGTCTTGATCAGTCCCGGGCAAATACAATTGACCCGTACGCCTTGCCGCCCCAACTCGCTGGCCATCACCTTGGTCAGCATAATTAAACCCGCCTTCGAAACTGAGTAAATCGCCTGCAGCGGAGAAGCCGTCAAGCCAGCCACGGAAGCCATGTTGATAATCGAACCGCCCCCAGCGGCCACCATGGCCCGGCCTACCTCGCGAGACAACACGTACGGTGCCCGCAAATTGACGTCCATCGTCTTATCCCAGGCCCAGTCTTCGGATTCGATAATCGGCCCAGCGAATGGATTGGTACCCGCATTGTTGACCAACACATTGATCGTTCCAAACCGGTCGGTGGCCGCTGCCAGTAGTTGTTCCAAGTCTTCCTGCTTGCCGACGTGCGCTGCAACACCCAGCACCTTTTCCTCCTGACCCGAGAGCGACTGCAGGGCGGCATCCACACCTTCCTGTTTGCGACCGCAAACCGTCACTTCCGCTCCAGCCTCTAAGAATCCCCGGGCGATCGCCAGACCAATACCGCGCGTGCCACCAGTAATTAATGCATGTTTGCCAGCAAGTGAAAATCGTGAAGTCATCGTGAATCCCTTAAGGTGCTGTCTCGGACCCGGCAAACCCCTTGCCATCACGGGCCAAAGCGTCTCTGATTCTATCATGAGCCGTTTTCAACAGCGACCGCAGTGAACAGACGAGCTCGTGAACCTTTACCGTTTAAAGAAAACCTCGCCATCATGAACGATCACGTCACCTCCCAAACCGATGATGACATTACCATCATCACGATCGACAATCCCCCGGTAAATGCACTCAAACGGGGTATTTCCGCTGCCATCGCCGCTGCCATTGATGGTGCGAACGCAGACGATTCCGTTCGTGGCATTATCTTAGTGGGTGCGGGTCGCACCTTTGTGGCCGGAGCTGATATCAACGAACTGCGACAGGTTGCCGCTGGTGAAAGTGAAATGAACGCCGAGTTGCCCAACTTGCTGTCGCAGATTGAGGCCAGCGAAAAGCCAGTAGTTGTTGCCATTCACGGAAACTGCCTGGGAGGAGGCATGGAGCTGGCGCTGGCCTGCCATTACCGGGTCGCCGTCGCAGATGCTAAACTCGGTCAACCGGAAGTGAAGATCGGATTGATTCCAGGTGCCCACGGAACCCAACGCTTGCCTCGGCTCTGCGGAATCGCCAAGGCCGCCCAATTGTGCGCCGTGGGTAACAGCATTTCCGCCCCAGAGGCCCTTGAGCTGGGGATCATCGACAGCTTGATTGACGATGATTTGCTCATCGGCGCTCTCCACTACACCCGCGAATCGGCGGTGCCCGCCGGGCCACGCAAGACGTCCGAACTCAATGACCGGCTCGGCAGCGACCCAGACCTTCCGTCCGCTTTAACCGCCCTGAGCGAAAGCATCCAACGTAAAACACGTGGCCAGATTGCCCCGGCCAAGGCGATCGAAGCGGTCCAACTGGCTGCTACCCTACCGTTCGATGCCGCGATCGCCCGCGAACGGGAGATTTTTCAGCAGTGTATCTCCTCCCCGCAATGCCAAGGACTCATCCACGCCTTCTTCGGCCACCGCACGGTGACCAAGATACCGGGCATCACTCCCGATACTCCCCGCCAGTCCATCGAACAAGCTGCCATCGTCGGAGCGGGCACGATGGGAGGTGGCATCACCATGTCCTATATCAATGTTGGCATCCCGGTGATCCTCAAAGAAATTGAT
>JAYGDG010000849.1:0-1734 GCA_046583015.1 Pirellulaceae bacterium
GGATCGACCAGACCGCGTCCGAAGAAATGCTTCCAGTAACGATTCACGAGAGCCGGAGCAAAGAAAGTGTTCTCTGTACCGGCCGTCCAGTCGACCAGTGCGTGCCGCGGATCAGTATCCTGTGAAATCTCGGTCGCTTCGGCACCCAGACCTCTGGGCGTGACGTCGGTTCCAGTCTTCGGGTTACGAGACTTGGCGACCCCACGTTTATGGTAAACCCGGTCAAAGCCCGGCCGATCGCTCTTCTTGCGGCCCACCTGAGCAAAAAACGCCTGGAAACCATAATAATCCTGCTGACTCCAGACTTCGAACGGATGATGGTGGCAACGTGCACACTGTATCCGCAGACCTAAAAATAGTTGGGCCGTGTCTTCTACCTGCGCCGAAGCGTCCTTCACTTCGCGATACCAGCCCACGGCTGGATTCTTAACCGGATTGCCACTGGCCGTCAGCACATCCCGCACAAATTGATCGTACGGCTTGTTTTGATGCAATGACTCGCGAATCCAGCGATGAAAACCGAAGGTCGCTACCTTGTCCTCTTCCTTGCGACGTTTGTTGCGAAGAATCGCACTCCACTTGTTGGCAAAGAAGTCGGCATAATCGGTGCTGCTGAGTAAATAATCAATCCGCTTAGCCCGCTTGTCGGCGGACTGGTCTACCAGGAATGCCTCGGCTTCGGCATGGGTCGGCAAGCGCCCGGCAATGTCGACCGTAACGCGGCGCAAAAACGTCGCGTCATCGCAAACCGCCGAACTGGGCATCCCCAACGACTTGAGTTTCGCAAAGACCTGCTTGTCGACCAGGTTGCGTTCCGGTGGCAGGTTGGTGACCTCGATCCCTAACGGAACCGTGGCCCGAAACACTCCGACTTGACCGATGTAGCGGGCCATGACAGCTACACTACCGGTCAACTTAGCCGTGGTAACTAAACCCGTAACATCAACTTCCGCCATTTCCGTATCATTGGAATCAAATTGAGTCGTGCGGGTCACATCCTTGGTCGAACCATCGGTGTAATGTGCGACCACGATAATCTGCTGTTTCGCATCGCGTCCCATCAAACGCTCTTCAGGAATTACCTCGATCCTGGCAACCGTTGGATCCTCCGGGTTTCCGTAAGGCATTCCCTGTTCAATCCAGCGATAAATTAGGCGATAGGCCGGTGAATCGACCGCAATCCGATGTCCACCACCATGCGGCGAACTGGCACTGGCTTTGGTCAACAACAGGCTGCGATCGGGAGCTGCCGGGAACAATCGCCGTCCCCGTCCCTCCTTCACCAGGTACTCATAATCTTCGGTTGGTTCAAAACCGAGCAGCGCCAGTCGAAAACCGTTCTGTCCCCCGGATTTACCATGGCAACCACCACTATTGCAGCCAAACTTCGTAAAGATCGGCACTACCTGGTTAGGAAAATTCACCGGTAGGTCAATTGCGATGTTGGTCACATTCACCGAAATCGTGGCATCTTGTCCAGTCGTTGTACGAGCTTGAACCGTGGCCGTTCCCTCTTTAAGTGGTGACACGTAACCACTGGCATCCACCTCGATAATTCCTGCGGGCGTGACGCTATAAGTCACATCTCGACTGAGGTCGCGAATCTGCCCACTCGTATAACTACCCTCAACCATCAATTGTTGAACAGCATCGCGTCCGGAAACAAGGATGACGCCGTCATTTAAACGACCTGTTTTAATCGCAATCGACTTGAGTTGCCCCGGATCGCCAAGC
>JAYGDG010000191.1:0-1995 GCA_046583015.1 Pirellulaceae bacterium
TGGATTGGAACTAAAGTTTCCGGGCATCTGCAAGCAACATGGCTACGTGGTTTGATAGTGCTGGTGACCATCGTCACGACGCTGTCGCTAGAATTCGCGCCCGAGGGGACTGGCCAGTATCCGGAGAAAGCGATCACGCTAGTCATTCCGTTCGCACCTGGCGGGGAAAGCGATTTCTTTGGCCGCGAGTTACAGAAGGCCATTCGCGATCACCAGCTATTGCCCCAGGACATCGTGATCCAAAACGTGAAAGGTGCCGGAGCGACCATCGGCAGTGGGCGAGTACGGCGGGCCGACAATGACGGCTATACGATGCTGCTGCTGCACGAAGCCCTCATCACGGCCCAATCTTCTGGAAAAGTCTCTTACGGGCCGGAGGATTTCGAACCGATCGCCGCCACGGGCAAGCTCAACATGGTGATTGCCGTTCACAAGGATTCTCCTTACCAGACCCTCACCGACTTGATGAAAGCTGCTAAAGCACAGCCCAACAAGCTGGTTTTTGCTGCCAACCTGAATGCCCCCGTTCATTACGCCGGCTTAATCCTGGAGAGCAACGAGCCGGGCGCCGCCTTCGTCTACACCCAGATTGGCGGCGGGGCGGATCGATTTGCAGAATTGATCGGTGGCCACGCGGCCGTCTCTGCGTTTTCCATGGGCGAGTTCATGGACTATCGCAGCGCAGGGTTGCGGGCCCTGGCCATCAGTGCTGCTGAGCGACATCCCGAACTGCCCGACGTCATGACTGCCGTCGAACAGGGATACGATTTCGTCCACGCCAACATGCACTTCTGGTGGTTCCCTAAGGGAACCGACCAGGCAAAGATCGACTACATGGCAGCCGTGATCAGCAAGGCGATGGCCACTGAGCAGGTGCGCCAGGCGCTGGCCAAACGACTCTGCCAGCCACTGGTCAAAACGGGACCGGAAATGAAAGAGACGCTGGCAGAGCGGATCAAGGCGATCCGCTCGGTCGATGCCACGACCCCGGATGTCTTGCCCAACATTCCTCTGCTCGTTTCACTGGCCACTCTCATTAGCCTGGGCATTGTCCTCGTTGGTGGGCGACGTGCTGCTGCCGACATCCCAGCACCCGCTGACTTGACAGAGGCAATTCCAAGCGATTATTTCAGGTCGGTGATCCAGTTCAGCCTGGTCGCTATCGTCTACCTGGTCTGCCTGAGCTGGCTGCCGCTTGATTTCAGGATTTTGACCGGGCTGTTCATGGTGGCGGTTGTCACCCTGGTTCGCCAGCGCAGCGGATCCGAATTTCGCTGGCGCGAATTCCCCTGGGACCTCTGCATTGTCGTCCCGCTACTGATCCACCTCGTTTTTCACGAATTTTTCCAGATTGAGCTTCCTTAAGGTGAGACCGTGACCGAAGCCGTAACTGCACTGCAAGAAGTCTTTACCACGCCGATGGCGCTGGTCTGGATCCTGCTGGGCACTTCGCTGGGAATCACGGTCGGCGCGATTCCAGGATTGACCGGTGTCATGCTGATTGCCCTGTCACTACCACTGACTTACGGCATGTTACCGGCCGAGGCTATGGTCTTGCTGGTCTCGATGTACGTCGGCTCGATCAGTGGTGGTTTGATTACCGCCACGCTACTACGAATGCCAGGTACCCCGGCCTCGGTGATTACCACCCTTGACGGCTATCCGATGGCCCAGTCCGGTCGTCCCGGGCGCGCGCTGGGACTGGGCATCATGGCTTCTTTCGTGGGTGGCCTGATCTCCTGGATTTTCCTGCTTCTGTTGGCCAAGCCGATTTCTAGCGTCTCGGCTCGCCTGGGCTCGTTTGACTATTTTGCCCTGGTGATGGTGGCGCTGGTTTTAATTGCCTCCGTATCAGGCAAGTCACTGGCCAAGGGGATCTTTGCCGGTCTGTTGGGAATCCTGGCCAGGGTTCCCGGCGAGTCCCCGGCCACCGGAACCAGTCGCTGGACGTTTGGCATCGAGCAACTCAACGATGGCCTGGCGCTGCTGCCGGTA
>JAYGDG010000217.1:0-1747 GCA_046583015.1 Pirellulaceae bacterium
GACCGGCAGACTGGAAAAACGCGCTGGCAGCGAACAGTCCATCGCGGCAGGATGGAAAAAGGACATCCCTCCTTTAACCCGGCCAGCAGCACCCCGGCGACCGACGGCCAGCGGGTGGTCGCCTACTTCGGCTCCTTTGGACTGGTCTGTTTTGACAACGCAGGCAAAAAGCTCTGGCAAATCAAGATGCCAGTGACTAAGTCTTTTGGCGGCAATGCCACCTCGCCGGTGATCGTTGGCGACCGGGTCATTCTCTACCGCGGCAATTACGTCGACCACTTCCTGCTGGCTATCGACAAGCATACCGGTAAAGAGCTTTGGAAAGTGCGGCAAGATGAGCCGATCAACGGTGAAATGGCCTGTACCGCCTGCCCCATCGTTGCCGGTGACAAGCTGATTACACACACCGCCCGGTCGCTGCAGGCAATCGACATTGCCACTGGCAGACAACTCTGGGTGGTCAAAGCAAACACCACGGCGACAAGTACCCCGGTGCTGGCCGACAACGAAGTGATCGTGGCCGCCTGGAACAAGATGGGTGAACCGGCACTGCGGCCAGCCTTTCCGACCTTTGAAGCACTCGTTGCCAAGCATGACAAGGATGGTGACAAGCTGATCAGTCGCGACGAGTTTCCGAAACTGTGGATATTCCATCGCCCGGACGGCGCCGAAGCACCCATGAACGGTGGCACGGTCAGATTCGAAAGAGTTGACAGAAACCGGGACCGCGAGATTGCGGCCGGCGAGTGGTCTTCGCAGGTGCGCGAACTGGACAAGTTCCGGGCTCGCTACGCCTCGCACGGCTTACTGGCCATTCCACTAGAGAGCAAAGGCATCGTTGCCAGCGAAAAAATCCGTACGCTGGAAACCCAGAGCATTCCGGAAGTTCCCTCCCCCTTGTACCACGACGGCTACATCTACTTCGTCAAGAACGGTGGTATCCTCACCTGCCTGGAACTGAAAACCGGAAAACGCGTCTACCGCATGCGCGTCAAGGGGACAGGCACCTACTACGCTTCGCCGATCATTGCCGACGGCAAACTGTTTACCACCTCCGGTGCCGGCCGGATCTCCGTTTTAAGCCTGGGACCGAAACCCAAGACCCTGGCTGCCAACGACATGGGCGAGGACGTCTATGCAACCCCAGCCATCACCGATGGCATCATCTACGTACGGACCCACAAGCGACTGTTTGCTTTCGGCTTAAAGCAGTGATGCAAGGCCTTGCGCTAGCCAGGTTGCGTTACGCCTCGACCGTCATTTCTGATAAAATAGCAGCTCCCAGTCCTTCCCCTTAAAGCCGATCGTTTTCAATTGCCATCCATGCGAATAGTCAAACCCATCATCGCCCTGGCTACTTGGCTGCTAACTACCTCAACGCTGCAGGCCGCCGATTCAAAACTGGAGTTCTTTGAGAAACAGATCCGTCCGCTGCTAGTCAATCACTGCTACCAGTGCCACGGCCCGGAAGAGGCATCCGGAAAACTGAGATTGGACACCAAGGCTGGCTGGACTCGCGGCGGAGAACGGGGGCCTGTCATCGTGCCGGGAGATCCATCTGCCAGCCTGCTGATCCAGGCAGTGAAGCACGAGGACAAAGAACTCCGCATGCCGCCTCTCGATGCCGAGAAGCAGTTGACGGCTCAGCAAATCAAGCATCTGGAAACTTGGATCCGCCAGGGAGCAGTCGATCCCAGGCAGGGAGAGGCCGTTGCCACGGCCATCGAAAAGGAAGCGGCCACGCACT
>JAYGDG010000356.1:0-12426 GCA_046583015.1 Pirellulaceae bacterium
ATTTCAAAGCGCTGAGGGTTGTACGTTCGAATCTCCTCGACATCCGCAATGATATTGTCGACATCGAGCAACGAGAGGTCGATAAGTAGGTCTTTACCGGACACGCAACGGTTCCTCAGGACTAGAATCGACAGTTGTCAAGCGGAGTACCAGAACAGATAGGGCATCCTGCCGAACAGGTCGTTGTGGTCGAGCTCGCACCATGCGAGAGGCAGCCTCCCAGTTCGTCAATCAGGTACGAACCTTTTGACGACGTGCTTTCCGCATCCGGCTATTGGCAGGCCGCCGACCGTGATTGGCCTTCTTGATCTTGTGTTTTGGCTTGGCCATGGTCCTTATTTCTCACTTCTTTCGATTGAAGATATGACTGCTCAGTTGACTTGTGAACCATATAGAATAGCACGTTCTGCAGGCAGTGAGAAGGTGTTTCCCACGTCCTGGCGACCCGGGTATTTTTCCTCGCAGATACGATCCTGGGGTCTGTCAGTGAATGTTCCTCTTGTAATTCTCCTGCTATACTACTGGGATTAAGTCTCAAAGGCATCTACACCAGGCGGCCCCAGGATCATCTTAGTGCCATGTATTTTAGAATGGCTAAACGACTGTTGATGGAAACCAACAAGCGGCTTCTTTGGAAGCTGGCTTGGACGGCTGGATTCAAAGGAATCCGCTCTGTCCAACGGCACAAGAAGCGGCTTAAGCGGGGTGAGTTCTTTCCTCCCTTTCTTTACATTTCGATCACCAACAGTTGCAATCTGCGATGCCAGGGGTGCTGGGTCGATGTTGCTGCCAAGCAGCAGACGATTGACGTGGCGGCCATGAATCGTTTGATCAGCGAATCCAAAGCAATGGGCAATTCGTTTTTCGGGATACTCGGTGGTGAACCTTTCATGCACCCCGAATTAATGGAAATCCTGGAGGCTCATCCCGACTGTTATTTTCAGATCTTCACCAATGGCCATTTTATTACCGACGAGGTTGCTCGCCGATTACGAAAGCTGGGCAACTGCACTCCTCTGATCAGTGTTGAAGGAAACGAAATTGTCAGTGACCAACGGCGCGGTAAGCTGCAAGTCTACAACCGGACCATGGAAGGATTGCAAAACTGCCTGAAACACAAAGTACTAACTGGCGTCTGTACGAGTTTGTGTCAAACCAATTTTGATTTGTTGACTGAAACCTGGATTGATCGACTTATCGAAATGGGTGTCATGTACACGTGGTTCCACATCTATCGACCGGTAGGTCCGGAGGCCTGCCCCGAGTTAGCTTTACGACCTGAGCAACAACGCCAGGCGCGTCAATTTGTCGTGGACATGCGGGTCAAGAAGCCGATTATCATCATCGATGCGTATCATGACGGAAACGGACAGGCACTTTGTCCGGCCGCCACAGGTTTCACGCACCACATTAGTCCTTGGGGTGATATTGAACCTTGCCCGGTGATCCAGATGGCCAAGGAGTCAATTCACGATGACCGCCCGCTACGTGAGATTTTTAACGAATCTGAGTTCTTGCGCGATTTCCGTGAAACGGCAGCCCAATCGACACGGGGTTGTATCATCATGGAACGACCTGACTTGTTGCTGGAATTGGCTGACCGGCACGGTGCTCGCGATACTACCGTACGCGGCACTGCAATTGCCGAACTCGAAGCCATGCAGCCCACCTCCTCGCAATACAATCCTGACATCGAAATCCGGGAAACGTCCTGGGCGTATCGATTCGCCAAGCACTTCTGGTTCAACGACTATGGGATGTACAGTCGTCACTTTAAACCAGAAAACTGGCAAGACACGCGTGGGCTTGCCAAGGGCCAGCCAGACCAGGCGGAATCGCTAGTGGGGGCCGCCAACACCTCTGAGCTTTAACCCCGCCAGGATGGCTGGTATCTCAATCCCAAGTTGACAATCCGGGTGAGCAATTTTTCATATGAGATGTCGATGGTGTTGGCCGATTCAGCAAAATCCTCTCCGTAGGAGAGATCAGGGTTCGGGTTGGCTTCCAGGACATAGATCTGCCCTTCAGGGTTAACGCGTAAATCGATTCTTGCGTATCCACTCAAGTACAGCGCGCGATAAATGCGTTTACATAACTTAACGATCTTCCTGATACTGGCGGCGGGCAAATCCGTAACCGCTCGAGTCGTAACACCCAGTTCCTGCTGGTATTCGATATCCCACTTAACACGAGCCGTGGCAATATTGGGGATACCGTCGGGCAAATTCTTGAACAACAATTCCCAAACTGGAAACGTCTGCAATCGCTGGTTTCCCATGACTCCCACGTAGAACTCTCGCCCTTCAATAAACTCTTCAACCAGTGCATCAGTATTGACTTCCTCATGAATAAAGAGAACTCGATCAACCAGTTGCTTATCAGTATAGACAATGGAATCCCGAGTTATTCCCAGGGATGCTTCTTCGATCACTGACTTGACCAGCAGCGGATATTTCAGTTTGCGCTGTGGCCGGATCACCTTGTTACGAAGGAAAACTACAAAGCGTGGTGTTGGAATCCGATGGTAGGTGAGAATCTGTTTGCAGAGCACCTTATCGTGTCCCAAGGTAAGGCCACGCGGATTACATCCCGTGTACGGCTGCTGCATTAATTCCAGGTAACTGGCAATATGCTGGTCAAAAAGTGCAACTCCGTGGAATTCCTCCAGCAAGTTGAAGACGATATGGGGCTTGTCCTCGAGAATCGCCTGACGGACTTCTCCCAAATCATCGCTGACCCCCAGGGGATGCACATGGTGGCCAATTTCGCGCAGGGTGCTAACGACATCGAACTCGGTCTTCCATTCGAGTATTTCACTCGGCTGGTATCCCTTAAGACTATCGGGCGGCACAAAATCCCTGTCCATAAGGACCAAAACACGAAGTTTCCTCATTCTCGATCGCCATCAAAAAAGGTTTTGGGAACGGCGTTTAAACGGTCACATTGCCATTTTGTGGTATCCGTCCTGCAAATAATGCATTGTTTTTACAGTCAGTAGCACCAAAGCGTCTTGCCGCGTCTTTTTTTCAGAGCGATGCACTTTGAGTGAAAGCTCTCGACTTCGTTCAATCATCTCACCAATCACTTGATTGACCGTGTATTGATATTGCCCGGTCCATTGAGCGACCACGCGCCGCGCTTCCGGCTTCAGCTGACGCAAGAAACTGGCCGCTGTACGCCGGTTACGATACTCGGGAGCGTTGGAAAACAACCTCAACAGGTCCTCGTCATAGTCACCGTCTTCGCCAATGCCATAGTGCGTGCGACGCTCTGCATAGTGTTCGCGGAGAGTTTTGCGGAGAGTGCTAACCGAATCGGTCCGCTCGCGTGTCGTGACTGCTGCTTTTTTGCCCTGAATGTCCTTCATCAATTCCCCGATGTACTCCAGTTTCCGCAACGCTGGCCAGCCTTCGTATTCAGCTCGCCAGCGTGACCGCGGCTTAACCCAAACGGCAAAGGTCTCTGCGTAATCTTCCGTTGGATGACTCTGGGCATACCAGGATTCAAGATTCAAGACATAGCTTTTGCTATAGGGCTTTGGTTCGTAATCCTCTGGATACGGTTGAGATGCCTTGCCAAATACTTCCTGCCAGCTGCGACGACGATGAAGACGATAAGCAGTATCAATCGCATGTCCCGCTTCATGCCGTAAGATGCGCATGGACCAGTCCTTGTTCCCTCCCTCGACCTCTGCCATCTGGTTACGTTCTAAGCGGGCCAGCCGCGGATGTGCCATGAAGAAAGGGATGGCAATGCCTGGCACACCATCCGGTGAAAACCAGTCATCGGAAAGCCAGCAAGGTGGCCGAAAAGCAATGCCCCGCTGGTGCATTTCCGTGTAGAGACGTTCAATACGTTCCGCCAACAAGGTGCCAGGAATCTTAAGCCCCAGATCACAGATCCGCCAGTCGAGTAACTCGGCATCGGCCAAGTATGCCCAGATGGGTTCGCTTTGCCGAGACTTCACGCGCGATCGTGTTTTGGTTCGTTGCCCAGCCATCAGTCATCCGTGAATCGGTCACACACATTTATAAGAGAGGCTTGACTGCCTGCTACAGGTCTTGATTAGCGTCGCTCATTGTAAGAGCAGATAAGAAGTTAGACCAGCGGGGTTTTCTTCAGATTATTGGTATGGTTTTCCATGGTCAACCATGCTCTCGAACGTGCCCAGATAAGCGTTCGGGTGAGTTACCCCTCTGGAGACAGGGACATGGTATAATCAGGTCTTTCCTCTCCTGCTATCGCCCGTGGAACATGATCCTTGATCGACTGCAAACCGCTTACTCGGTTGCTCGACAGACGCTTTTAGACGAGCGCCAAGACTGCCCGTATTGGGAAGGTGAACTGTCAGCCAGTGCGCTCTCAACGGCCACTGCGATCAGTGCCCTGGCACTGTACGAACGGGGAGCAGAAACCTCGGGCAGTCACCGGCAGGAAACAATGCTTGTTGAGCCAGAGCGCTGCCAGTCACTGATTGACGATGGTACTGGCTGGCTGCGCGATCATCAAAATGAGGATGGTGGTTGGGGGGATACGGACAAAAGCTACTCGAACGTGGCCACAACCTACCTGGTCATGGCCGCTTTCCATTTAGCAGGGCAGGCCCCTGTTGCTGCCGATCAATTGGCCCGCGCCGACAGCTATCTGGAAACACAAGGTCGGTTTTCCGGACTGCGAAAACGTTACGGCAAAGATAAGACGTTCGTGGTACCGATTTTGACGAACTTGGCGCTGGCCGGCCTGGTTCCCTGGAAGGAAATCAGCGCCTTGCCATTTGAATTGGCCTGGTTGCCCCAGTCGTTTTATCGATTTCTCGGATTTCCTGTCGTCAGCTATGCCATTCCCGCTCTGGTTGCCATTGGCCAGGCCCGCTATTTTCATCGGCCACCTTGGAACCCGCTAACCCGTTTATTGCGGCGAGCAGCGATTAAACCGAGCCTGCGCGTCCTGGAACAAATGCAACCCACCAGTGGTGGTTACCTGGAAGCCGTACCGTTAACCAGTTTTGTAGTGATGAGCCTGGCCGGCACGGGCAGGCAGTCACATCCAGTAACAACCCGTGGGATTCGTTTTCTGATCGACTCCGTCCGCACCGATGGCAGCTGGCCGATTGATACAAACCTGGCAACCTGGAATACGACGCTGGCGTTGCAAGCCCTGGCAACGGGAGGAGAAGATCTGGGCCGCTTAACTTGCCTGGACTGGCTGCTTGACTGTCAACACACTGAACCTCACCCTTTTACCGGTGCCCAACCTGGTGGCTGGGGATGGAGCGACCTGAGTGGTGCAGTACCAGACAGTGACGACACACCAAGTGCTCTACTGGCATTAAACGCTTGGAGACTCTCAGCGTCGTGCACGGACGCAGATCGACAACGCATCGAACTGGCTGCCATAGCGGGAATTAACTGGCTATTGAAACTACAGAACCGTGACGGTGGATGGCCCACCTTCTGTCGCGGCTGGGGTAAACTACCGTTTGACCGTAGTGGAGCAGACTTGACCGCCCATGCGTTACGTGCACTCCATGCCTGGCAAGATCGACTGCCAGATTTACGAGTCACAGACCGACAATGGCAACGGTTGATTGATCGCGGATTTCGTTTTCTACAAGATCGACAGCAGCCCGATGGCAGTTGGATTCCTTTGTGGTTTGGCAACCAGGATCACCCTCAAGAAGAAAACCCGGTTTACGGAACAGCCAAGGTCTTGTTGGCCTATCGTGACTGGCAAATGACCTCGGAACCAGTAGCCCAGCGGGGGTTCCAGTGGCTGCGGGAGGCCCAGCAGGCGGACGGGGGCTGGGGGGGTGGCCCGGCGATGTTGAGAATAGAACAACACGGGACGCTAAGCAGTGTAGAGGAGACAACATTAGCGGTTGAAGCCATCCTGGCTGACAGAACTCCCAATCAATCGCAACAATCTATTAACAAAGGACTTGCGTGGATTGTGGAACGCGTCGAAACGGACCGTTTCCGAGAAAACTCTGTCGTTGGTTTCTACTTCGCAAAGCTGTGGTATCATGAGAAGCTTTACCCGCTAACTTTCACAGTTTCAGCCTTAGGGCAAGCTCGGCAGTTGATGGGTGGTGACCGAGAATTGAATGACACGGAGCAACCCAACCCTGTTATTTGAGGGTTAAACGAGGAAATAGATCTTTGGCCACTGCATCACCTGTTAATGGATCCTCGAAGTCTGCCGACGGCAAAGATTTGCCAAAGCGCAAGTCACAGCGGCGCAAGACATCCCATCTAAAGTCTGTCCCTGAAAGTAAAGAGTTGCGGGAGCAGGTTAAGGAACGTTGTGCTCAAGTAGCAGCAAAGCTGGATAAATCACGGCCTCTTACCAAGGATGAAATGGAGGTAGTGGTTCGCGGCTTGCTAGCTGACATGGAATTACCTGAAGGACTTTTGGGTTGGACCATGGTTTTGTTGGCAAGTGCTTTTTGGACCGATCAGGTTGCCAGCATTCCTCCCTCTCGTCGACTGTTCCTGTTACCCCATTGTTTAAAGCACGCGGAAGGATGTCCGGCGGATTACGATCAATTTGGGTTGGACTGTAAAACTTGCGGCGCCTGCAGCATTGCTGACTTCCGTGGCATAGCAGAAGACATGGGTTACAAAGTCCTGGTCGCAGAAGGGTCTCCAGTCGTTCTGAAAATCATTGTGAGTGGTTACGTAGATGCGGTCGTTGGTGTGGCCTGCTTGAATGTCTTGGAAAAAGCAATTGACAAGATTTTATTGGCGGGCATTCCCTGCATGGCAGTGCCCCTGTTGTCGAGTGACTGTCGGAACACTTCTGTTGATGACGACTGGGTCTACCAGATGATTAACGTGCAAGCACCGGAGTCAGCGGCGCCGATCACGCGATCGTACCTGCACCTGATGCGGGCCGCCAATAACCTGTTTGAGCCAGCAATGCTGGACGAGTTGGCCCCCCGCATCCGTAAGAGTCCGCGGCTGGCAGAACTCAATGGAAAGGGTATTACAAGCATCGATCCGATCACTGGCACCGAAGCGCTGGCTTATGATTTTCTTTCTAAAGGGGGCAAATACTCTCGCCCCTTCATCACGCTGGCCGTTTACGATGCCTTGTGTGGTGGCCAGGCAACACTACCGGACGGTGCTGAAAGGATTGACGAATTCTCTCCATCGGTCCTCCGCACTGCCATGTCCATTGAAACATTTCACAAGGCTTCGCTGGTCCATGATGATATCGAGGATGACGATTCCTTCCGTTATGGTGACCCCACGCTACATCACCAGTACGGTACTGCGACAGCAATCAATGTGGGTGACTACCTGATCGGCATGGGTTATCGGCTAGTAAGCCAGGAAACGGAGTCACTGGGAGCAGAAGCTGCTGCTGGGATTCTGCACACCCTGGCGGATGCCCACACGAAGTTATCCGAAGGCCAGGGGGCTGAGCTATTATGGCGAGACTCTCGGGACAAGCAGTTGCAACCGATTGACGCCTTAAAGATCTACGCCTTAAAAACGGCCCCCGCATTTGAAGCGGCCATGTTATGCGGAATTCGACTGGCTGGTCCGATCGACCAGTACTCGGAACCGATCAAACTATTCTCTCGCAACCTGGGCGTCGCTTTCCAAATTCTCAACGATCTTGATGACTGGAGCACCGACAATCACAACAAGCTGGTAGCAGGTTCGGATGCCTTAGGCGGCCGACCTACCATCCTCTGGGCCCTGGCGTTGGAGAGTCTTCCCGAAGAGGAAAAACAGGAACTGTTGTCGCTGGTCCAGGACGAACAGCAAACACCTCTAGAACGGGTCGAACGGGTCCGACAACTTTATTTGGATGCCGGAATTTTTGACAAGGCCTTACAGCTGGTTGACAAGCACCAGCAGCGAGCCGAGAAAATTGCTGACGACATTCAGCCGGAAGATTTGCGCCGGTTGTTCTACTACCTGATTGATACAGTTTTAGAACGACCCGAAGAGATTACGTTCCTGCCCCCAGCCTCCGTTGAAATCACTACGTTGACAACAGCTGACAACGCCTCGTGAACACTACTGGACCTTCCACACCTGACCTGCAGACTCTGCTGAACCTGTTCTATCCAGATACTGGACAGCTGGGCCAGTTTCAAGAAGTCAGCTCGTCACAATTGCCAGCGCACTATGCAGCACTGCTGGACCACAACGAACACATGACGGTGACAGTCGAGGAATTTCATCAGAGCCTGGTTGATGTCCATGTCCTGGCGACCCAGGTTGATGAGACGCACTATGCTCGGAAAATCCTGCTGTCCCGACAATCCGACGGAAAGGTCGTTCAATTTGGGATTGTCCGCCTCTGTTTTGACTATCTCGATTCCGACATACAAGCAGAAATTGAGCGACAAGAGATGCCTTTGGGGCGGATCTTGATCCAACGCAATATCTTGCGACAGGTTCAACTGGCTACTTTGTGGAAAATCGAGACCGGTGAAGATCTCAGCACGCTGTTCCAAGTGCCAGTTGGCTCGGAAACTTATGGACGAACCGCCCTGATTTTCTGCAACGGGGAACCGGCCGTGGAACTGTTAGAAATAGTAACCGAAGCTGTGCATTGACTAGAATCTCGGTAGGCGCCTAGTGGCCGGCAGAACAATTCTAGCCGTTAAACAGGAAACCGAATGACCACCCACGACCATTACGACTGCATTGTGATCGGTGGCGGACCGGCAGGTTGTACCGCTGCAGCGCTGCTGGCAGAGGCGGGTCATTCGACGTTGCTAGTGGAACGAGAGCAGGTGCCACGCTTTCACGTCGGTGAGTCCTTAATGCCTGAAATCTACTGGATTTTTCAGCGACTGGGACTGCTGGAAAAAATGAAGAGCAGTGATTTTGTTGAGAAGTATAGTGTTCAATTCGTGAACCATAGCGGGCGAGAATCCCAGCCGTTTTTCTTTGACCAGCATGACCCCCGGGATTGTTCTCGAACCTGGCAAGTGGAGCGCGGCAAGTTCGACAAGATGTTGTTTGATCATGCTGCTGACAAGGGTGCAGATTGTCGGGATCAGACCCGTGTAACTGATGTTTGTTTTGATGACAATAAACGATTTACATCGGTACAGATTCAAACGGCAGCAGGAGAAAGTAAGCAAATCTCCGGACGGGTACTGATTGACGCCACGGGTCAACAGGCACTGCTGGCAAATCGTCTAAAGCTGCGCAACGACAACCCCCGGTTGCGGAAAGCTTCTATCTGGACCTACTTCAACCATGCCCGGCGAGATCCTGGTAAACATGGCGGTGCCACGATCATCCTGCACACCGAGAAAAAGGATTCGTGGTTTTGGTTCATTCCGCTGGCAAATGACGTAACGAGCGTGGGAGTCGTCGCTGATAATGAGTACCTGTTGAAAGACCGGGAATCCGTGGAAGCCACGTTTGCCCAAGAACTGGCCCTTTGTCCGGCAATGGAAGAACGCCTGGCCAGCGCTACTCAGATCGACAACCTGCATATCGCTAAGGAGTTCTCTTACTCCACGACGCAACAGGCCGGGGATGGCTGGGTTTTGACCGGAGACGCCTATGGTTTTATTGACCCCATCTATAGTTCAGGTGTTTACTTCGCCATGAAGTCTGGTGAGTTGGCGGCTGATGCAATCGTGGAAGGTTTTGCCAAAGATGACCTGTCTGCCAGCCAGCTTGGCAACTGGTCCGCCGAATTCGACGCCGGCACAAACTGGATTCGCAAGCTGGTCGACAAGTACTACACCAATGAATTCAGTTTTGGAAAATTCATGAAAGAATTTCCCCAGCACCAGGGCAACCTCACCGACCTGCTGATTGGTCGAATCTTCCACGAGGGAGCTGGAAATATCTTCAACGACATGGACCCGGCAATGGCCAAAGCGCTCGATGAAGCCAACATAGACTGACAACAAGAGCATTGTCGATCGTAGCGGTTCCCGTGAATTTGGTAGCAGATAGTCTGCTAATTTATTAGACTAGTAGCTTTGATCTCGCCTTCGAAAACACTCCTTGCGGTGCAACATATCATCATGAACAACAATCGTGGCAAGTACATCATCATCGGACTGATCATTTTGTTAATGATCCTGCACCACGACATTTGGAACTGGGGCAAAAAAGAACCTGTCTTTGGTTTCATGCCAGTTGCCTTGCTCTGGCAATCGCTCATTTCCATCGGTGCAGGCATTACCTGGTTTATCGCCACGAAAATCGCCTGGCCCACCTTCGAGGAAGAAACCGCTACAGAGCCCGCGGCGGAAACCCAGGAGGGTGCTGAATAATGACACAACTCACCATTATCTCTATTTACTTGTTCTTGCTGCTGGTTCTCGGCGTGTTTTCTAACAGGCTGTTTCGGGGAACCAGTAAGGACTACATGCTGGCCAGTCATTCGATCGGTCCTTTTATGCTCTTGATGTCCCTGTTTGGGACAACCATGACAGCCTTTGCACTGGTCGGATCAACGGGTGAATCTTTCAAGGAAGGAGCCGGGGTTTACGGTCTGCTGGCCTCATCCAGTGGAATTATTCACTCGCTGTGCTTCTTCGTTTTGGGTGTGAAGTTGTGGGAGTTGGGTCGCAAGTACGGCTACACGACACAGATTCAATATTTCCGTGATCGATTGGAAAGCGACAAGATCGGCGTCATCTTGTTCCCCATCCTGGTCGGCCTCGTGATTCCTTACCTGCTCATCGGTGTGATGGCCTCCGGCACGGTGATCAACAGTATTACCGAAGGTGCCTTCCAGAGTTCCTTTGCCGAATACGACTATGGGGTTCCACCCTGGCTGGCATCCCTGGTGATTTGCCTGGTCGTTCTTGTCTACGTTTTCCTTGGTGGCATGCGCGGAACGGCAATTGCCAACACGGCTCAAACCATCGTCTTCATCGTGCTGGGCCTGATCACGTTTTTCATCATCTCTAATAAACTTGGAGGACTGCAACAGGCAACTCAAAATGTTGTCAAAAAGAATCCCTCCAAGATGATGCGGGAAGTAGATCCCCAGGACAAGAAAAAATACGAAGCCAGCTATGAAAAATGGACCGCCCTGGCCTACTACAATTACGCCTCCAAGGACAGTCCTGTCCTCAGCAAAGAACAGATGGTTGAAGCCTTGGCCGCTTATAAAGGCCCGGCTGGACCAGCTGGCGAATTAAAGAAGACCCGCGGACCGACCGCCTACGCCACGAAAAATGGTCTTGTCAATTTGACAACCGAGGCAAAGAACAAGGCCTTGCTGGCACAAGATGACCGGGTTGCCCGGGGAGCCATACCTACTGACAAGGTCATGTCCCACCACGAGCTAAAAAAACACCCGCGGAAAAAAGGAGCGGATCTAGAGGGCAAGAAACGTTTTAAAGCCCAGATCGGCCATCCCAACGAGAAATCAGCCGCAGGCTTTAACAAGTGGACCATTAAGAAAGCCAAGGGGGTCTATCGTGCTACCTCTTGGGCACCAGACGAACCTCATGGCATGAACCCCTGGAAGTTCCTGACTTATTTCTTTGTGCCGCTTTCGGTCGGCATGTTCCCACACTTGTTCCAACACTGGCTGACGGCCAAGAGTGCCGCCAGTTTTAAACTGGCCGTGGTGGCTCATCCCATTTTTATCATGATCGTCTGGGTACCTTGCGTGTTAGTCGGGGTTTGGATGACGAGTGCTACACTGCCAGGCAGTTCGGTGCCTGTGATTCCAAGTCACTTCCCACCCAACGCGGTTTTGCCCGCGGCAGTCAAAGCACTCACCACGCCTTTCGTCGCGGGCTTACTGTCAGCCGGAATTCTCGCGGCCATCATGTCATCGCTCGACAGTCAGTTCCTTTGTGTCGGCACCATGTTCACGACCGATATCGTGACTCACTATTCTCGAAAAGATCGTTTCACCGACAAGCAGTTGATTGTCATCGCCCGCAGTTTTATTGTTGGAATTGTAGCTCTGACCTACCTGTTCAGCCTGTTTGAACCACGTCGAGTCTTTACACTGGGTGTCTGGTGCTTTAGTGGTTTTTCCAGCCTGTTCCCACTGATCGTTGCCAGCCTTTACTGGCGGCGACTGACCAAGGCGGGTGCTTACGCGGCGGTCCTGGCAGCCGCGCTTTCCTGGCTCTACCTGTTCCGGGATTCCGGCTACGCGGCCAATCCTAATTACACGTTCCTCAATGTTATGCCAGTCGCTACGATGGTCTTTCTCTCCACGGCATCAATGATCCTCGTTTCATTGGTAACCAAGCCTCCGAGTGCAGCGACTTTGAAGAAGTTCTTTAAGGACGTTAGTACCTGATAACACTGCTCAAGAGGAGCTACTGGTCCAGTAACAACCGCGGCAATTCACCGGGAAAATACACTCACTACACTTGTGTGGCAGGCATTATTACGTAAAATGGGTGGTTTGCCTGAATGGTTTCAGGCCAAACCAGTGAATTGAAGATCGGAAGAGCACACG
>JAYGDG010000359.1:0-12217 GCA_046583015.1 Pirellulaceae bacterium
CCAATCCAGATCACGCAAACGAGTACGATCAGCGGAATGACGTAATTCGTGACCCCTTCCAGGACATTCAGCACGGTGGCTTTACCGGCCTCTTCTTCGTCAACAATTTTCTTGCGGGTGCTTTTGTAGTCTTCCATTTGCTGGGCATTGTACTTGGTCACGAGTTTCCGCTGATCCTCGCGAGCAATTGCCTGCATCCTCAATTCAATCACCTGGGTATCGGGAAGTACAGTTTCTAACTGGGCCGTGATCTCTTCGATACGATTGAGCGTCTTGCATTTGCATCCCAGGGCCACGATCTCACTAATCAGGGCAGGTTTATTGAGAACCCGCTGAGCATCTTTCAAGTGCATGGCAATGGCGATGTCATTCTCACTGCCATCGAGTGGTAGCACACGTGCTACCGAAAACTCGTTATCCAGGATCTTGATCTTGTCTCCAACCTGGTACATTCCCTGGTCTTTTTTTGCCGCCAGGTGACCCAGGTAAACCGTACCCGGTTTGATTTGAAATCCCATTGGGGATTTCTGTTCAATGTGTGACTGGGTAGACTCCGGAGCGAATCCAACCAGTAATCGTGACTGCCCGTCAACTTCAACCATCTGCTTGAGCGTCGCCACCAGGTGAACAATCTTGGTAATCTCTGGTGAACTTGCCAGTCTAACAACATAGCTTTCCGGCATATCAAAAGAGACAAACTTGGCAAACAGCTGCGTCAGGTCGGTATTCTTATGGACAATCCGCAGGTTAAAACCCAGGTCTCGCATGATTCGTCTGGTGCGCTTCTCCAGGTTAACCAGGTCCTGTTCCGCTTTCTCCTGCATGGCACCCAACGTTTGGTCTGTCTCTGTTCGCATCTTCGTCAAGCGTTGATCCGAGTCGCGCTGGTAACCACGCAGGATCGTTGGTCCGGCAACAAACAGGGTGGCTGCGGTCAGCACAGCGACCAGGCTGAACAAGAAGTTCAGTTTACGATGCAATATTTCTGCCTTCAGCAAACGAAAGATACTCATCCCGGATACCCTGTTCCATGAGTGTTGATCGTGGATTCACAGCGCCGCGACACCATCGTACCAGAACAGTTGTCGCGCAGCCAACCGGCAACCTGTTTAGGGTTCGATGGAGTTACCCAAACGCGGTTCATGCAAATGAAAGGTTCGCAACCAGCCCCAAAAGATCAACAACATGATTAGACCAAAAGCGGGATGAAAGGCCAGTGAATCAGGACACCAGGATGCTGCCTGGCACCATTGAATCACTAAGCCGAGCAGTGGTGAAAAGATCATCGGAGCAGCAATGCAGACGCTGATCGTGGCCAAGTAACGGGGGTGCTCGGAGTGGGGAGCTAACTCCAACGTGTAATTTTGGAACACCTTGATCAACACGGGAGTCAGCCCGACCATCAAGAACACCAGCCAAAAGAACCGCTCCCCGACAGCTGGCAGCTGGGAAAACACCATCACCAACAAGGGAGCTGCCACGATCGGCAAAAGCACAACACGCAGCACCGTCCGGTAACCCCGACGATCTGCAAGTGGCCCCACCAACAGGCTAAACAGTGCCGTTCCTGCGTTTTGGACCATGACCCACAAGACCAGGTTCTTGAGATTCAAATTCAAGATACCACGACCGACATTCTGGTAGTGCGGGAACAACATCATCGAACAGCCAAACAAGAAAGCCACGATTGCCAGGCCACGAAAATTTCGATCCTGCCGAAGTGTCTGTACAACATCTCGCAGCAACGAGCCCATCCCTGTCCGTTGCCGCGGGTAATCATCTGCCGATTCTCGCAGCAACAACAAGAAGACGGCCGCCAAACCAAAGAAGCAGGCAGAGGCCGCAAAAATCCACTGGAATTCGGCCGTCTCGGCGTGCAGCCAGCGCGGCAACAACAGGCCCGCCAGGATCAAGGCTGAGCAGCCACCCATCACGTTCGCACACATCAACAAGCGGCCCCTTGCATTTGTACGAATTAGCTTACCCTGCAAAGTATTGAGGGCCAGCTGATTAAGCCCAGTGCAGCAAAAAAAGAGGGCATACAACACGAGAAAAACAACCGGTACCCAGTCAGCGATCCCACCCGTTTGACCCCAAATTACTGCCAGCAGAAAAAAGATCAAAGACATCATTATCGTACAGACCAAAGCACACCATTTCTTCCGTCTGAGGGCTCGAACCTGGGGGGCTAACAGTAAGGGAGGCAGGCTTTGGCCACAACGATTAATGAGTGGTAGCCAACTGCGTAACACGGCCCCGCCGCCAATAAGGTCAAGCACGGCAGGCATCACAATGCTCTCCGTCTTGAAGATCCAGCCGCAACGTACCGTCATCTGATAGAAAGCAAGCGACAAGAAATTCCGCCGATGGCACGGAGCGAGAGCATCGGGAGAATCAGTAATAATTGGCGAGTCAGTTGATTCGGCGTTGGGTGCGCTTGGTGGGAAACCCGAGTCCGAATCCGACACTTCGGATTCGATAGGAGGCATAGCAGCCAGTATAGCGACCGGCAGCAATCGTAGCGAGAGAGGTGGCCCGGGGGCCGCACCATGCGACCCCCGAACTCCTGAAGCTCAACGTATAGAACTGTTACGCAAACCAGCACCTGTCGGTTCAGGCAATCGCCAGTTTATTGCACTTTCTTTTTACGCATGGCCTCGAAGGCCTGCTTGCGTTCAGCAGCATCCAACCGACCATTGTCGTCCAGATCAAACCGCTTCATAAGCTCGTCCCGATCCAAACGTCCTTCTTTAGGCGCAGTTGGTTGCACAGAATCGCGGTCACTACGACCGGACATTGCTCGCACCTTCTGCATCTCCTCGCCGTCAATACGGCCATTGCGGTTGGCATCAAACCTCTTCAAGAGCTCGTCTCGACTCATCCTCGAGTTACCCGACGACCGCTGGGGCCGGGTGTTACTACCATTTGCACCTCGGGACATCGATTGTCTCATCCTGGTCAATTCAGGAGGATCCAGTTTTCCGTTCTTGTTGGCATCAAAACGCCTCAGCAACTCAGCCCGCTGATCAGTCGTCAATCGACTCCGGTTATTCGTCCCGGCCGATCGATTTCGGCTGCTGGTATCTCTGGTTGACCGGTTCCTGTTGCTGGTCTCCCGGGTCGCTCGACTTTGATTGCTATCCCGTTGTCGCCGCTCATCCGAGGCACTGCGGGCAGCTTGGCGCTCTCGATCGTTAAGACGTCCATCCCCATCGCGATCGAAGCGTTCCACAAGACTTCGGTAACTGGCCGATCGTTGGGGACGTGCGCTACCATTGTCATCCGCCAGCAGCCAGGCGGACCCCAATCCACTTAAACAACAAGCGACCGATATGATTGAATATCTCATTAAGGAAATCTCCTTTTCACGGAACTCTCTCCCCTCTTGTTATTTAAACAAAGAACGACTCTTTGAGTTTCGCTTTTTTGCTCTTCCTTGACAAGAAAACTGCGAATTCCTGCCAGTAGAACGAAAGTGTCCACCAGCTTGCTAACACAACGTACGATGCTGTGACGGTGCAATCTCGGCTAACGATTTCAAAAGTTCTTCAAATGGTTCAAAGGCCAGTGTCTGGGCACCATCGGAGAGAGCCTGATCCGGTTCTGGATGGATCTCGATCATCAGGCCGTCAGCACCTGCTGCCAAAGCTGCCCGCGCCATCGGCGACACATAGGCACGTCGTCCAGTTGCGTGGCTGGGGTCCACGATTACGGGCAAATGAGATAGTTCCTTGAGAGGTGGAATGACCGAGAGATCCAAGGTGTTTCGCGAGTGATCTGCAAATGTCCTTACTCCGCGTTCACACAAGATAACGTTGCGGTTACCACCGGCCATCACATATTCGGCACTCATCAGCCATTCTTCCAGCGTCGCTGACATTCCTCGTTTCAAGAGTACGGGCGTGGACGACTGCGAAACCCGTTTAAGCAACGTAAAGTTTTGCATGTTGCGCGTGCCAATCTGTAAGACATCGGCAACTTCTTCGACAGCAGCTACCTGAGACGCATCCATAACTTCAGTGACAATGCCAATTCCTGTGGCCTGACGCACCTTGTCCAACAAAGCTAGCCCTTCATATTCAAGCCCCTGAAACGAGTAGGGGCTGGAGCGCGGTTTGAAGGCACCAGCACGCAACAACGAGATGTTGTGTTGCAAAAGGAACTGGGCCGTCTGCATCAACATCGCTTCGTTCTCGATCGAACAGGGACCGGCTATAATCGGAAAAGACTCGGGGCCAAAACAGACTGATCCCACTTTGACCTGGGAATCCTCTTGTTGCATTTCACGACTGGCCAGCTTGTAGGGTTTCGTGACCCTGATTAACTCTCCGACTCCGGCCAGGCCTACCAGGGAACTGGGATCTATGGCAGAAGTATTACCCGTGATCCCGATCGCTGTTCGGTGTGATCCTGGAATGGGGTGAGCCTGTAAATCCAGCTCACCAATCTTGGTCATCACGCTTTTAATCTGCTCGTCTGTCGCTCTCTGCTGCATCACCACCAACATGCTTCCAATTCCTTATCTCACAACCGGCTTGTTACCCGCTTCCATCCAGAAGCAGTGACAGTTCACTGGGTCAATTCGCCAGGATCAATCGCTTCACTCAACCGTTGCAAAAGTTGCTCCGCTTCATCAAAGGGACTCTCCACCTGGTCCAAGGCACTGGAAATGGCAATTCGCTGCAATCCCGTCTCTAGCACTTCGGACAATCGTTGCCGGTTGATGCCACCAATTGCAAATCCAGGCAGGCTAATCTCTGCGCCAACCTGTGCCAGGAATTCTAAGCCCGGGTAATGCGGAAACTCTTTGGTGATTGTGGGAAACGTCGGCCCGCAGCCGATATAGTCGGCCCCATCCAAAACAGCCTGGCGAGCCTGCTCAATCGAATGCGTCGAAACACCAATTAGTCGTTTCGGACCCACCATGGCGCGGACGTCAGCAACGGGCAGCTCTTCTTGTCCCACATGAACACCATCAGCCGATGACAACACTGCTATGTCGGGACGGTCATTGATGATCATCAATGGTCGCTGATTTTCGTCACTGCAAAATGTGTTAATCGTCTCTCGCATGATGCGAGCTCGTTGTAGCAGTTGACGATCATCCAAGGTCTTGTCTCGCAACTGAAATAACTGAACTCCCGCTGCCAGTAACCCCTCTAACCGGTCCCGGAATTTACGCTCCGTCGGCTGCCCGACCAGCAAGACGTATAACCTGATGCCATGCAATCGATTCGTACTGCTCACAGTGATTCCCAAAGATCGCTGCAAGACATACATGCGATAACGCAGCGCCTCAAAACGAGTCGCCAGTTCCACACAAAGTGGCTTGCTGTATTCCTCCAGGCAACGCAATGCCTGCTGGACCCGTGAAGCACTGGCCGTGGCCACGTGCCAGCCATCTTCTCGATGCAATTCCGTGGCTTCCGTGATTCCCGTGCCGACGTCACCCTGCGTGTCACGGACCGCGAAGCGCGCGAAGACCGGAATTTCATTCAATGCTGCCGTCAACTCATGGCGTAGTTGTTTACTCAAAGCCGACAAATGCCGGTCGTTCAAACCAAAGCGGGCGAAATCCTCGACCACCCGCAGTCCCTCGGTCGCCCGATTTCCGTTAGCATCCAGAATACGGAGCAAGGCAGTCTGTTGCTGAATCGAATCATCAGCCAAACCAATCTCGAGCCGGTTGTTTTCAGCGGGTGGTGATTGGGTCATTTTAGAGAGATCCATCCCCAAAATGTCCAACACGGCACAAAAATTGCGTCAGAGAACGAAGTCGGGGTGAACTAAGTGCCTATTATGTCACAGTTTTCAGTGTTCTTTACCAAGGTTCATTTCCCCGTTCAGGAGAGCAAACTGCCAATCTGGCAACTGGCCACCGGCGGGTATCAGTGGACTGGTAACCTACGAATTGTAACGATCAAAGACATAATTCGGGACTGAATTCAGGACATTTCACCTAACTCCATTGAGAATCAATACTTGCCTTGAACCATCAAGAGTTGCGGGTTAGAATTCCCTGGCCTTAGGAGGTGTCTTTTCACCAGTTTGATATGGTGAAGGGAAGTAGAGGCATAAGAGAGGAGTGAATTGAGATGCCACGAGCAGTTTGGATTACCTGTTGTTGGCCGGGACTTGCGCAGTTATGGCTGCGCGGGCAGTGGTGTGGACTGCTAATCGCAGCCAGCTTCGCCGGGCTGGTCAACCTGGGCTTGGCCGCCACCCTCGTTTGGCCTCAATGGTGGCCCGCTCCCTGGTGTCAGGCAATGTGGCTGGGACTGGGAGTCACTTGGCTGGTAATGGGTATTCGATCCTACGGTTTGGTGGCATCATTTCGAGATTTATTGACAATAAATGAGCAGCAGGTGTCACCTGCATCGCAAAAGAACGATTACTATGTGGAGGCTCAAGCTCAGTATTTGAAGCAGAACTGGTTTGAAGCTGAACAATGCTTAACGAAAGCAATTTCAGTGAATGCTTATGATGTGGACGCGTTGTTAATGTTAATTGCGCTCTATCGTCATACTGGCCGAACCAACGAGGCCAGGCAAGTGTTACAGCATGTAGCCACGCTAGAAAGAACGGACAAGTGGAATTGGGAGTTAGCGCGAGAAAAAGCATTGCTGGATTCCTTTGATTTGGCCAGCCATGAAGAAAACTTTGATCCAACAACTTTGACGACAACCGGCAATCAACCGTTGCAACGTGCTGCTTAGTGAAACGAATCATGAAGAGTACCGAATAATATTTCTTGGCATTTGTGCGCAGAAGAATTGATAACAGATTTAACGTAAAGAGGTTTACCATGTACGAGCGATTTACCGACCGGGCCCGCAAGGTCATGCAACTGGCGAATCAGGAAGCTCAACGATTTAACCACGAATACATTGGCACCGAGCATGTCCTGCTGGGACTGGTGAAAGAGGGCAGTGGCGTAGCAGCCAATGTACTGAAAAACCTTGACGTTGATTTGCGCAAGATTCGCCTGGAAGTAGAAAAGCTCGTTCAAAGCGGCCCGGAGATGGTCACGATGGGAAAACTTCCCCAGACGCCGCGAGCCAAGAAAGTCATTGAGTATTCGATGGAAGAAGCACGTAACCTCAACCACAATTACGTGGGCACCGAGCACATTCTGCTGGGCTTATTGCGTGAACAAGAGGGCGTGGCGGCTCAGGTACTAATGAACCTGGGCCTAAAGCTGGACGAAGTGCGAGAAGAAGTGTTGAACTTGTTAGGCCACGGGCTTGAAGAGGGCGAAACTGCCGAACGTGCGGGCCGTGAAGGCGGTGGTTCGGAAGCTCCTTCCGGAAAAGGTGGCAAAAGCAAAACACCTGCGCTGGATAGTTTTGGTCGTGACCTCACTGAACTGGCAAAACAGAACAAGCTGGATCCGGTGATTGGACGGGAGCGAGAAATCGAGCGGGCCATCCAGGTACTTTGTCGTCGCACCAAGAACAATCCTGTGCTGCTCGGTGAAGCGGGCGTTGGCAAGACCGCTATCGTGGAAGGATTTGCACAGCGTGTGATTAGTGGCAACGTACCCGAGATCCTCTGCGACAAGCGGATCGTGGTGTTAGATCTTGCCATGATGGTCGCTGGCACCAAGTATCGGGGGCAGTTCGAGGAACGCATCAAGGCTGTGATGAATGAAGTGCGGCGTGATAAGAACACGATCCTCTTTATCGATGAACTCCACACCCTGGTTGGAGCGGGAGGTGCCGAAG
The DNA here is from genome assembly GCA_046583015.1 of Pirellulaceae bacterium. GTDB lineage: Bacteria > Planctomycetota > Planctomycetia > Pirellulales > Pirellulaceae > JAZADA01. The sequence continues at coordinate 7,725 of JAYGDG010000359.1, forward strand.
GTGCCATCGACGCCGCCAACGTATTGAAACCTGCGCTCTCGCGGGGAGAAATTCAGTGCATTGGAGCCACCACTTTCGATGAATACCGCAAGTATATCGAAAAAGACAATGCCCTGGCCCGACGGTTCCAGGAAATCGTCGTAGATCCCACCAATAAACAAGAGACCATTGAAATCCTCAAAGGCCTCCGCGAACGATACGAAGAACACCACCGGGTGCAGATTACCGACGACGCGGTGGAAGCCGCCGTAGAAATGTCAGAACGGTATATCACGGCACGATGTCTGCCCGATAAAGCAATCGACGTCATCGACGAATCCGGAGCACGAGTGCGTCTGCGATCGATGACCCGGCCACCCGATTTGAAAGAAATCGACGAAGAAGTGGCCCAACTCAACAAAGAAAAAGAAGAGGCTGTTGCCAACCAGGATTTCGAGAAAGCAGCCTCGTTGCGTGACAGCGCTGATAAGCTGCGCAAGAAAATGGAATCGATCACGCAGGAATGGCGAGAGAAATCACGTGAAACCGATGGCGTTGTTGATGAAGAAGTGGTCGCGGAAGTAGTTTCCAAGATGACCGGAATTCCTCTCACACGACTTTCCACCGAAGACAGCTTGCGCTTGATGCAGATGGAAGATGCCTTGCATAAGCGCGTGATCAGTCAAGAAGCGGCGGTCCAGGCAGTCGCCAAGGCGGTGCGCCGCAGTCGCAGCGGACTTAAGGACCCTCGCCGTCCCACCGGTTGTTTCATCTTCGCCGGACCCACAGGTGTCGGTAAAACACTGCTGGCAAAAGCACTGGCAGAATTCATGTTCGGAGACTCCGACGCATTGATCCACTTAGACATGAGTGAGTATATGGAGAAACACAATGTCAGTCGGCTGATCGGTGCGCCTCCTGGATATGTTGGCTATGAAGAAGGTGGACAACTTACTGAAAAGATCCGCCGCCGACCGTATGCCGTCGTACTACTTGACGAAATCGAAAAAGCGCATCCCGACGTCTTTAATATGCTCTTGCAAGTTATGGAAGAAGGTCGGTTAACCGACAGTTTCGGACGCAATGTTGATTTTCGCAACTCGATCCTGATCATGACGACCAATGCCGGAGCTGAAGCGATCAAGAATGAATCCGCCTTTGGATTTTCAAGAAGTGAAGATGACGCCTCTTACGAAAGTATGAAAGAGCGTGTCAACGACAGTATCGAACGCGTGTTCCGGCCCGAGTTCCTGAATCGACTTGATGATACAATCATCTTCCGCCATCTCACGGTTGATGACTTGAAACTGGTCATCGACCTTGAACTGGAAAAAGTTCGCATGCGACTGTTAGAACGAGGTTTTCAACTCGAACTCACAAACGATGCCAAAGATTACCTGATCAAGAGAGGTTCCAACACCGATTATGGTGCCCGTCCCTTGCGACGAGCGATCGAAAACCGCGTGGAAGATCCGCTTTCGGAAGAACTGCTACAGGGAGCATTCACCGACTGCGACACCATCGTGGTCGATGCCGTCTGGGATGAAGATCACGAGAAGATTATCCGCCTTAATTTCCAGGGAGTGGTTCGTGAAGCACCCGCCGTGGAAGCGGTCGCCGGCAATGCTGACGAAACAACTGAAGAAGACTCCAAGAGCAAGTAACCTGAGCGATTCCCGCCGATCGATCTCTGCTAGCATTCTCTTGCTGGCAACTTCCGGCTGCTGCGCCAGAAAACCGGTATAACCGGTAAACTTAACTCAAGGACTATATTTTGAAACGCCGAAAATGAGGGTATCTGGACTACGGGTGTGCGCGCATGGGGTGCCTCACGAGAGCCAGCAGTCGCTTATTCTAGGGATTCAAAACACGATGTCCGCTGGGTCAGTCATTGCACCAAAAACTACTGAGACGCCGGCTAAGAGCCTGCTGGTCGATTGGATCAGCGGTTGCGGAGAGTCGTTCTTGTCGATGGTTCGATCCGTCGGTGACTTTTCTCTTTTTGCCGCGGCTACTTTTGCCGCGCTCTTCAAAGGCCTGCCCAATCGCAAAACGTTGTTGCCCAATTTTTACCAGGTAGGAGTTTTAAGTTTGCCGGTGGTAGCCATCACCGGGACGTTCATTGGCATGGTGCTGGCGGTTCAAAGTCATTTTCAGTTCGCCCAGGTGGGACTTGAAAGCCGGTTGGGCGCCGTTATTAACATGTCTCTGGTTCGAGAACTTGGCCCTGTGCTGGCAGCCATCATGCTGGCTGGACGAGTAGGGAGTGCCATGGCGGCTGAGTTAGGGACGATGCGAGTCACCGAACAAATAGACGCCCTGGCGAGCATGGGAGCCAACCCGATCAAGTACCTGGTGGTTCCTCGATTCCTGGCCTGCCTGATATTAATTCCCACGCTGGTCGTCATGGCTGACTTTATGGGCGTCGTAGGCGGTTATTTCTACAGCGTCATGATTGTGGGAATCGACAAGCATCAGTACATGCATCATTCCCAGGCGTTTGTTGGTGGTTTTGATCTGTTCATTGGAATTCTCAAGAGTTTCTTTTTTGGGTCAGCCATCGCGCTGGTGAGTTGTTATCGCGGTTTTCATTCTGAACCGGGAGCCGAGGGCGTCGGGCGAGCCGCCACGGCTGCCTTTGTTTATTCATTTATTTTAATTTTGGCCTTAGATCTGTTCGTGGGAATGTTCCTGGACACCATCTACCTCTTCTGGAACCCAGGAGGCAGTAAGTTACTCTGAAATGACAGGCGAACCCATTTCCAACACTGACAGCACTCCGTCGGAACAGCTCATGCTGTCGATTCAAGGCCTGGGCATCTCGTTTGGTGCTCATGAAGTCCTGCGCAACATTAATTTGCAGGTACCTCGCGGTCAGACTTTAGCGATCATCGGTGAGAGTGGCTGTGGCAAGACCGTCTTACTGAAAGCACTCATCCAACTTATCGAACCGACGACTGGCAAAGTTTTTTTCGACGGCCAGGACTTGTCGACACTGAACATGCATGAGCTGGCAAAACAACGAACTCGGTTTGGTTTTATTTTTCAGCAAGCCGCTCTATTTGACAGCATGACGATTGGTCAGAATGTCGCCTTTCCCCTGCTTCAGCACACCGACCTGTCCGAAGCGGAGGTTCAGCAACGAGTCCTCGATCAACTGGCTGACGTTGGTCTTCCCGATTCGGTGATCGACAAGAAACCGGCTGAGCTTTCCGGTGGCATGCGGAAACGAGTCGGTGTTGCCCGCGCCCTGATGCTCAATCCTGAGCTTGTTCTTTACGATGAACCGACTACGGGATTAGATCCCATTGTGAGTGACGTGATCAACGAATTGATCCTGCGTTCTCGAAGACGGTATTGCGTCACCAGCATAGTGGTCACCCATGACATGCGAACCGCTCGCAAGGTCGCTGATCGTGTCGTCATGTTGTACCCCACCAGTCGGCTCAGCGTGGACGAACCGCAGGTTATTTTTGATGGGCCACCGAGTGAATTGGATCGTACGGAGGATCGTCGTGTTGTGCAATTTGTCCGCGGTGAAGCGGGTGCACGACTGATGGAAATGCGCGCAGAAACATCTGCGGCTGATTATTAGGAGTTGCTTCGGCAGTTAAATCTATGGACGAACGTGTACTACAATTCCGCGTCGGCATGGTCGTTCTCACGGCCAGCATCGTGACTGCTATCCTGATTGTCATGTTTGGGGCGGTACCCGACTTTACTGGTTCCTATTACCTGCTAAATATCGAATTCCCAGCGGCACCCGGGGTTGGCAAGAACTCCCCAGTCCTCAAGAGTGGTGTTCCCATCGGTCGTGTCACACATGTCGACCTGCAGGAAGATGGTGGAGTCCTGTTAAAGCTGCGCGTCCAGTCACGTTACAAGCTTAAGCAGAGTGAGATTTGTCGGATTCGCATCGGATCGATGGTAACCGGGGATGCCGTACTCGAATTCGTCGCCAGTAATCGCAAACAGTTGCTGCACAGGTTCGATCAAAACCGGGACGGTCAGTTGGATCGTGAGGAAGTCAATAAGACAGCGGAACTCCTGCAAGACGGAGACTATTTGCGGACAGGCATGGTGGCAGAAGATCCATTGCAGATCATCATGAACATGGAACAAAAAATGGGGGACACCTTTGACTCAATTGAACACGCTGGTGCTGGAATCGAGAAGGCAGCTGACGATTTCGCGATGCTCATGAGTAATCTTAACAAGTTCCTGGGAAGTAATGACGGGCAACTACAGGGTATTTTGACCAAGACAGAAGTTGCCCTGGATAACTTCGGCAAAGCAATGGGATTGGTTAGCGATTTAGCTGGTGACCCGCAGTTTCAAGAGAGCCTGAAACAAACATTAAGAGATATGCCAGCACTTTTCGAACAAGCCAAGCTAACCGTGACAGAAGCTCGCAAGGCGATGCGCAGTTTTGAGACCATGAGTCAATCAGCCACGGTCAACCTGAACAATCTTCAGCACCTCACGGGTCCCCTAAAACAACATGGGCCCGGGCT
>JAYGDG010000385.1:0-1528 GCA_046583015.1 Pirellulaceae bacterium
CAAGGTGCACAGTTTTGAAAGTTTTGAAAGCGCGGTCGCTTCCCTCGAGACGGAGCAAGTAGACGCGATTGTGTACGACGCACCTGTCCTCGTTCATTATGCAGGTCATGGTGGCGGTGGTCGATTCCAGGTCGTGGGTTCCATTTTCGAACACCAGAGCTATGGAATTGCCCTGCGACAGGAAAGCCCCCTGAGGGAATCCTTGAACCGAGCCTTGTTGAGACTGCGAGAAGATGGCAGCTACGAACAGCTGTACCAAAAATGGTTTGGTCCCTGATAAGTCGATCCTTCATCTGGGATCAAAGTGACATCTGCCTCTCGTCAATGGCAGTCAGCCTGCATCAGCCCTGTGTAAAACCTGCCCAGGTTAAGTAACCACCTGCCAGCAGGGCCCCGCCGATCAAGAACCAGTGGCTAACGGACTTTAGCACGGCAGGGCCAGCCTTCGCCGGTATCTCCGGCCAACCAACGCGCAGGATTCCCTTGGCAATAAAACCGTACCCCATGAAACTAATGATGCCTCGAAAGTTCAATTCCCAAACATTATGGGTGATTGCCATGGCCAGGCCTATTGCCAGCAAGATAGTCCCACTCAAAAACACCATCTTGCGGTCCTGAAGAAACTCCTCCAATAACTTGACGAATGCCTTGCCGCGGATGGTCAATAATGCCGCGAAGGTTAGCAAGTAGATGCCGAACATTTTGGCAAGGAAAAGTGAGAGTTCCATGCCGTTAAGTTTTCCCCAAAGTGAGATTCGCGTCCAGTCTAATCAGCGCCCTTGTTGTGCTGACACGATCGCAGTGCAGCGGGCAAGTCGTTGGCCTGGAAAGGACCAGGGTTTGCGACTCCTGTTGGGGTGCCGGGCGGTTGGGGAGACCGGTAGAATGGATTGTCTGGATCAGTCGCTGGACGTGACTGGGACTCGATTGTACCACTAGCGAGGCGGGGATGAGAGATTTCAGCGAGGCGAACGAAGAATGGATCCGGCTGCGGACTGTGACGTTTTTAGCAGCAGTGGTTCCTCTTTTTGCCGTCGGCGCCTGCGCGACTGGACTCTTGCGGGTGCTGGGCCTGGATCCAAACGTTCTCAACCGGGGCATTGTATGGGCAACCTGTTTCATTAGTGGATGCCTGGTGAGTTGCAGCGTGGAGTTTATTAAACCGCTTGATCCTGACGTTGCTCTCTCAGAACACCGTCGCAGAAACAACCGTCTGATTTTCCTGTCTTGCCAGGGGGGAGCGTTGCTGGCCTGCCTGCTACTGGCGGTGTTCTTCTTTATTGGCGAAGGTAAACTTGATGACTTCATGATCTTCGGAGGACTGGCGTTACTGGCAATCTGGTTTGTTTGGTGCGTGGCTGTAGTGGTTTATCGACGCTACCAGTTTCGCTACCAGCTGCGCGTGTACAGCTTCTTTCGGAGCGTGGACGAAGGGAACGAGGCGCGGTAGTGCGACAACCGGCAGGATGTGAAGCTCGCTTTAATACCCTGCCGGTGTACAATGGGCGGGTGAGTTCGTGTTCACTTA
>JAYGDG010000045.1:0-14435 GCA_046583015.1 Pirellulaceae bacterium
TCACTGCCTGCCAGGTCATAGATTTGTACCTGTAAATCTGCTAGCCGATCGCCAAAGCGAGTTCCCAATTGTTCTAGCCGTTTAGCATCGACCAGGATGCCGTTAAACTCCAGTTCGGCCAGTACTTCGATCAGGGGAATCTCCACTGTCTGAAAAAGCTCGAGCAATCCTTCTTCTCTGAGCTTCTCTTCCAGAATGGTTGTCAAGCGAAGAGGAACGTCAGCATCTTCTGCTGCGTAGGGGGTTACTTGATCAACTGGCACTTCGTCCATCAGCTTCTGGTTCTTGCCGCTGCCAATTAAGTCCTTGATCGAAATGTTCGTATGGTTCAAGTATCGACGAGCTAAATCATCCAAACCATGGTTGCGCTGTCCGGGATCCAGCAGGTAGTCGGCGACCATGGTATCAAACGTAATCCCCCGCAAATAAATCCCATGACTGCGCAGGACCACCATGTCGTACTAGATATTCTGCCCTATCTTTTCGATCTCTGGATCTTCCAGGAGTGGTCGCAATTTCTCATTCACCAAATCCACGGCCAGCTGCGGCTCGCCAGCAGGTGCCCGGACTGGCACATAAAAAGCTCGTCCTGGCTCCCAGGCAAAAGAGTATCCAACCAGTTCTGCACTGCGCGGATTGAGACTGGTTGTTTCGGTATCAATCGAAATGCGCTGCTGGCTGCTAAGACTTTCTACCAACTGCTCAAGTTCTTGCTCAGTCGCAACCGTTCGGTAATCCGCTTCCCAAACTTCTGGCGCCTCATTAACTTCCAGGCTCTCTAAACGTTCTGCCAGTCGGCGAAACCCCCACTGCTGGCACAAGGCGGCAACGCGTTGGCGGTCGATCCCTCCAACACGCCCTTGCTCCCAGTCGACTTCGATCGGTACATCATCTTTCAATCGCACTAAATCAAGACTCAGATCTGCTAAATCCCGATTCTCCATTAATGTCTCACGACGTTTCTTAGCCTTAATCTCGTGAGCATGGGCAAACACACCTTCCAGCGTCTCGTATTGTTGCAACAAATCACGAGCCGTTTTTGGACCAATCTGAGGAACTCCGGGGACGTTGTCTACGGAGTCACCCACCAGCGCCTGGAACTCCACTACTTGATCAGGCCGAATCCCCCAGTCAGCAAGTAATGCCTCGGCATCATAACAACTGTCCTTACGAATGTTGTACATACAGACTCGTGAAGAAATCAGTTGCCGACAATCTTTGTCATTAGTAACCAGGTAAGCTTCTCCACCCAGTTCATCTACTTGGCGAGCAAGAGTTGCAATGATGTCGTCTGCTTCGAACCCGGCTAGTTTCAAGACGGGCATGTCCATCGCCCCCAGCATCTCTTGAATGCCGGGAATCTGTTGCCGCAAATCTTCGGGCATCGCCTCACGATTAATTTTATATTGATCATATTGATCATGGCGAAACGTTGGTCCGGGCGAATCGAACGTACAGAACAAGTAGTTCGGCTGTTTTTCTCTCAACAACGTAAGCATGTCACGAATGAAGCCATGAATCGCGCCCACCGGTTGACCTTGAGGTCCGGTCATCGCTGGCATGGCATGAAACACCTGGTAAATCAGGGCGTGTGAATCGACGATGTAGACCGTCTCTCCTGCCAGGGTTTGGGGAGGCCTGGACGTTGGCAATTTTGGCTTCCGGGCAGCCGACTTCCCGGTAGTGGATGGTTCCGTCGCCGGGGTCGATCGCTGCGCAGATTCTGCTGTCGAAGGCGGTGACGTCTCCTCGTCAAACGCAAAAACCTTTTGCTGCCTTCGTTTGCCCATAACGTGTTACCAGTTGGCATTGTAAGTGAGATGTGTGGCGCGCTAGAGAATATGGCAAGTTACGTCACCGCCAACAAGGGACCCTAACCTTCAGAAAGGAAAACAATCTGGACGCTAGGGTGGTAAGCCGATCCGTGATCGTTCCAGTCCGGTGCAAAGTCCCAAATCGGTCAATTCGGCAAAACCCTCAAACCTGGCCACTCCAAGAAAACCGCTTGCTGAGACGCTTCAGGGTGCACAAAGGCTGAGTGGCATAGTGTTTACTGCACAAGCCCAGTACATAGCGTTTTGCCCACTTGAGGGCAGCGAGGACTGATTGCGACAATCAGGAAAAGTTTGACACCTCCGTCGGTCGAGCTTAAACTGAGGATAAGGCGTTGTCTCATGAGACTTTAGTGTTCATTAGAGCCATCCCTGTCAAAGCGTCGAAGATAAGAGGTATAGTCGCCAAGTTCTACAAGGACCGGACAAAATGATGTCCGCTCTTGAACGTTTATTTCAATGAGGAGCGCAGGCCCATGGCAGCCAAGGAAAGCCAATCTATTCAAGTCGCCTTGATCATCACGTTCATTCTGACCGTTGGTCTGGGTGTCACTACTTTTACGTTCTGGAAAAAGACAGAGACCGCTGCAGATGCTAAAAAGACTGCGGAGGCCGAAAGCGCAAAACACAAGCGGGCCTTCGCGATCGAAAACTACAAAAGCCTGGCTTATCTCTACATGCTCGGTGACGCTTCGGACAAAAAACCCAATCGTACCGACCTGACTGAACACCGTCTCCGCCTGGAACAGAAGTATCCAGAAAACAAGGCGGACTTGGACACTATTGAAAAGCGTTTAGAGATGTTTGATAAGGATATGGCCACCTACGCCTATGATATCCCTGAAGCGGAACGGGGTTACCGGAATATTCCAGATCGCCTGGAAAAAGCAATTCGCAGTAAGAATTCAGCTTACATCGCTGAGCGTGATCGAGCCACCGCGCTAAAGAAAGACTACGAAGAGAGGTTGGTCACCGAAACCAAGAGTGCCCAGGATGCTAACCAGAAACTCACCCAGGCACGTGGTGAAGTCAGCAGCGAGATACAAAAATACGGGGACGAGCGCAAACGCATCAACTCGGAAAAGGAATCGCAGAGAGCGTCTTTTGCAGCAAGTGTTTCTCAATTGACGTCCAACAACCAGAAAGACAAAAACGAAATCGTTGGCTTGACCAAAAAAGTAGACATGATGGCTGATACCCTGGCCGTGCGACGGTCCAAGGATGAGCGGCGCTCGAAGTTCTTTGAAGTTGCTGATGGTCGCATCACGCTCGTCAATGATCGCAAGCGCACCGTCTGGATTAATCTTGGCCTGGCCGACGGATTGCGTGAACTGACAACCTTTGGCGTCTATGACCTCAAGGAAGATGGAGTCATGAGAAATGAGAAGGAGATCAAAGCACGTATCCAGATTACCAAGGTACTTGATCAACATTTGTCAGAAGCACGAATCACCGAAGAGGAATTAAAAGACCCCATTCTGCCCGGCGATCAGATTCATTCACCCGCCTGGCGAGCTGGTACACGAATTCACTTCGCCCTGGCCGGTTTCTTTGACGTCAATAGTGATGGAAAGTCCGATCGAGAAATCATCCGTAATATGGTTGCATCGGTTGGCGGCATCATCGATGCCGAGGTTCATGATGACGGCAGCAAAACAGGCAAGATCACTGCCAATACGCGTTACGTCATCAAAGCTAATCCCGACAAGCTTGGAGCAGCAAAAGGATATCATGACTTAATGCGAGAAATCCAATTTCATGATGTCGAACAAATCTCGTTAGAGTCATTCCTCAACTACGTGGGCTGGAAGCAAGAGACCTACTGGGTCACGTTAGGGCGCGGAGCAGACCCAAAGGACTTCATCCGGGGGCTTACCGAACGTGAAAAACCGGCCACGCTTTCCAACGAGTCGTTCCGCCAGCGAATGCCGCTGAAAACACCCGGCCGTGGAGACGACGGAGCTTTCTAGCACATGTTTCACCGTAATCAGTGAAATGATCATTGCTTTTGGCTGAGGCAAGTCGAGGCGCCCCTATTTTAGGGATCTGCGGAGAGCACCCGGTTCTGCAATTGCCGCGGCAAATCACGCTTTCTGGACAACCCGATTGTCTCAATTGCCGCCAGCACCTTGATTTCCAGAGCCCGCACGGGGAAACTGAAAGGGTCACAAAATCTGGTCTACTCTCACGGAGACGCACTCAAGAAAAGGAAATGACTCTATGGCGATCCCCATGAACTCACCAGAAATCCTCGATCGAGAGTTTTTCGAAATCCGCGCCAAGATCCTGGAAATCGCGGCTGCCTTCGATCGCCTGGACCGATCGATTGGGGAAATTTCCCACGACGCTCGCTTGAAGCTGATCGAGGAAGCGCTAAACGTGCTACAACAGCTCGACCGAGAAGACCGGGCAGAACAAGTCCAGTTGATTTTCTCGCGTGAATACAACGACCAATGGCAGGAAGAATTTGGCATTTCCAGCAAAGGTGCCGCGACGTCACCGAGTTGATGACTTCACTGGCAAGAAAGTACATCGGACCATGTATTATTTTGATCCTCACATCCATATGGTGTCTCGGACGACCGACGATTATGAAACGCTCGCCAAGATGGGCTGCATTGGGCTCAGCGAGCCGGCTTTCTGGGCTGGCTTTGATCGCGGCAGTGTAGAGAGTTTTCGAGATTATTTTCGTCAACTCACAGAATTCGAACCAAAACGAGCTGCTCAATACGGGATCCAACACTTCACCTGGCTCTGTATCAATGCCAAGGAAGCCGAAAACGTCTCACTCTCCCGTGAAGTTATTGCCATGATTCCGGAATTTCTGAACTGTCCCAACGTACTGGGAATCGGAGAAATCGGACTCAATAAAAACACCCCAAACGAATGTACTATTTTCCAGGAACACCTGGACTTGGCTATTGAGTACGATCAACAAATCCTGATCCACACACCGCACCTGGAAGACAAATACCAGGGCACTCGCATGATACTTGATATGTTGTGTAGCTATTCACAAATTGATCGCAGTCGGGTTCTCGTCGACCACGTGGAGGAACACACGGTTCGACATGTCCTCGACAAAGGATTCTGGGCTGGTATGACACTCTACCCGGTTACAAAATGCACGCCACAACGTGCCGCCGACATTATTGAAATGTGCGGTCCAGAAAAACTGCTGGTCAACTCGGCCGGTGACTGGGGCCCCTCCAAGCCAACTGCCGTTCCTGACCTTATCCTGGAAATGAAACGCCGAGGGCACCCGGAAAGCCTAATTCAGAAAGTGGTCTATGAAAATCCGCTGGAGTTCTTCAGCCAAAGCCAGGGTTTCGATTTCACTCCACCCGGGATTCCCGCCGCCACACCGGCAGAAGCCTGAAAAACAAAGCCCGCACTCTCAGCTGCTGGCTTATTCAACTTTGAAGCAGTTCAGCACTAGCTGAGCCATGTCAATATCGCGCAATCGCTCATGGCCTAAGACATTCTCTCGCGATGACAATGCCACACCAACCTGTTCAGCTGCCAATACTGGTGCACCGTGAGAACCCTTCACGCGGGTTGCATCCAGCGGCACGCCCTTACTAACCGGATCCCAAAACAACTCCACCGGGTCATAGCCAGGTTTGCGATGAATATCGACAGTCGTTGCGTACCCTGGCGCCAGGGCATCATCCAGCCACCAGTAGTAAGCTTGCCAACTGTCAGCCTCAGAAACCAGAATTACCTCGCCACTGCGTTCGTGGTCCATAGCATATTTTCGTCGCTCATCACCGACTAGAACCTCGGCAATCCCCGGTGAATTCTCAAAACAACTCCGCACCCGCTCACATAACTGGAGGTTAGCGTCACGAATGAAAACATGAGAGAACTGATGATCCACCAGCGCCCAAGCGTCGCTTTTCTGCAAATCCAGTTGTTCTCCCTCGTCGGTACTGGTTACCTTCAGCAAACCTGCTTCCCGTAGTATCCGATTTGGATAACTGACATGATCTACCTGCGTGATGACATATTCACTAACCGCAATCCAGGTTAATTCCTGAGACTCATAGGCCTGCTCGAATCCAGCCACCAGTTCCCCGAGCACCTCATCCAGTTCAATAACCGCTTGCAGGGCCGCTTCGCTATCTGGCCCCGCCTGCTGAGCTGCATAATCGAGCTGAGGCAAGTAAAGGTGAAAAAAACTCGGTTGGTATCGGCGCGCCGCCACAACCGCTGAATCCGCGATCCAGGCAGTTGAGGCAATGGAGGCCAGTGGCCCCCAAAAATTCTTTAGCGGAAAGTGATCCAGTTGCTCAAGCAACTCTCCATACAACTCGATCGGTTTCGTATAACACCACAGCGATTCAGATCCATCCGGGTTATGAACCGGCGCAGGCATACAAATAAAGTCGGCGCCGCATCCCTTGCTAAGCATCGGAAACCAAACTGCCGAACTGTAGTTCGGCTCAGATTCATGTAACATGTCCCAAATCTGGGGAGCATTGATCTTCTCATTCCAGGCTGTCCACATTTCTACCTGCTGCTGCTCGCGCCAGTAGAAACCATTGGCAATAACACCATGGTCCGATGGCAATTTGCCCGTCAACATGTTCGCTTGTACCGGCCATGTCACCGCGGGAAAACTGGCCACCAGTTCAGATTGCTCACCGGCCGCCATCAGCCTGGATAGATTAGGCATGGCGCTCAAATCGACCGCCCGCAACCCCGGAATCGACAAAAAAACAACCGCACTACTCATCTCAAATTTCCCATCCCAAAAACAATCACTCGTTGCTACGCCGCAGCTGGCAGCCTGCTTCATCCACCTCAAGTGGAACGAAACCAGCGACCAAGGGCAAACATGGGCACCAGCAACACCAGCACTAAAACAGCATACGTGAAGTCAGCTACGCAGGCAGTAACCGCCGCACTAAGCACAATTAACGACTGCAAACAGTTCTTGACAGCCATCTGAACTCGCTGGGGCACTGGATCGAAAACCGCCACCGTACAGCGGTAGACAATCGAGACTCCCAAGAGCATGAAAAGCAGGAAAACAATGTTTTCCGGTAATTGTAACAACGTTGGCTTTTGATTTTCCGAGACTAAAGCTGGAAACCATGCCAGCATCAAAAGTCCCACGGTCATCGTCACTACACCTAATCCCAATTGCCAGCGACTACTCACTTTTGCTTCAGTGCGAGCAAACCAGGTGACTCCAGCAATGTAACAACCAAAGCCACCAGCAATCATCCACTGGTGCGACTCGTAGCCCAGCAGCGCGGTGGCTGGAGCAGCCGACACTGCAAAACTCATCCCCAACAAGACGTTGAAAAACCGACACCCTCCCATCACCAAGGGTGCAACGGATGTCTTTTTCAAGACTCCGTCGTACAACAAGACGCTGACGACCAGCAGCAGGGCAATCAAGCCGCCGCGCCAAGCCAGCCAACCCTCGACCGACGCTAAGGTCCAGGCTCCGGAGGCTAGAGCAGCCAGGGCACCAATTCCCAATAGCAGGAAGCCAAGTCGGCGGGCCCAGGACCAGGGAATATCGCCAGCTGGCAAGGGGCGCTCAGGTCGTTCGACGCGATCAATCTCGATATCATAAACGTCATTCAAGACCATGCCCGCCGTGTAAATACAGACGGAGGCAAAGAGCAGGCAAACCAGTGGTTGCCAGGGTGTCAAGACCTGGTGTGCCACCAGGAAACCCATCAGCACATCCGCCATGGCCGTGAACACATTCGAAACCCGAAACAGCCTCAAGTAGGCCATCGCGCGGCGGGAAAAATCCCGGCTGGTTTCTGACACCTCATTCATCCCCTCAGCAACTCCTTTCCATCAACTGCTGGCACTCCGGTAACTGAGTAGCGCTTTCTGGAAAATCCGCCGTGACACCAACAGGCTAAAGACCGTAGCAATCAGGGCAAACCCAGTGAGCCACCATTCCCAGTTATGTCGAGGATTAAGTGGTTGGGCAAGCAGGCGAGCTGGCACATTCACAACCACCAGCACGGGAATCACAAAGGTAAACACTCCCCACAACACCCATCCCCAACTGCGCTGATAGATTTCCATCGGGTACCGCGAAAAATTAGTGATATAAAACCAGAAGTTATAGAGGGACTGGTTGCGCCCAAGCCAAATGCTAGTGGCTGCCAGGGCAATCATCACGCTATATAAAATAGCTGTACCACACAGAATATAGAATGGATACAGAACAAACATCAGCGGCTCCAAGTCCCATCTTCGGTTAGCCAGTGCGGTAAGCGAGGAACCCAGCTCGATCTCCACCTCCTGGTCCAGCACAACGCGATTTTCGTCGGATCTGGCCGTCACCCCAAACCCAGGTACGGCATTGATTGCCTCGCCGATAGAATCTGCCATCTGCTCAACGGTTCGCCCGCCTCTGCCAATCACGATCGGATGGCGACCGTCGGTAACGACTCCGTCATTGAATTCCAGCACCGTTGACTGCCCACGAGAATCGGTGATAGAAATCGTCTGCCCATTGGCAAACCTGTTCTCATCTCCATTAACGACAATGGCTTGTCCCCGTGTGGTTAATTGAATCACACTGACGACCAGCAAAACCAGTCCCAGGACGAAATTGGAAAGGGAAGACCACTCCATTCGCTGAAAAGAAATAAGAAACTGAGTATCAATCGGTTTCACCAGGGCAAAGTCCAGATTGCCTGTGCGAATCAACTCACTAAAATCCTGGGCATTGGGCATGAAGAATGTCTGCACCAGGCTGTTGATAAGCCAGGTCGTACCGAGAAAGAGAAAAAACTCACTTTGTTCCCAGCCGGTGTTCTTACCAATAGCATCCGTGTGCTGGAAAACAATGATATAAAAACCGATGTTCATCAACGTCCACGAAGTGGCCGAAATACATTGGATGACAAAATTGGCGCGGAACGTCATCTCACGAATTAAACTATTGCGTGCAAACGTCTGAAACACACGTCGATACGATGGCCGCTGTTGCATCAAGTTAGCCTCCGTACGCGCTGTACTGTTTGACGCCGTACCAATACATCAATCGGGACAGGACCATAAACGTGATCAGCCAACCGATTTCGATCCACAAGCCTCGGATGACTTCTGCATGTTCGAGTTGCCCAAGAAAAACTGCCGCCGGAAAATAAGCCAGGTATTTCAAGGGAAACAGGTCGACAATCATGGCAGCCCAGTCCGGCAGCATATCAAGTGGGAACATGTGGCCGGAAAGGAAGAAATTGAGCAGCATGTAAACAAACAGCAACGAGGTGACCTCCAGGAACCAGAACCCAATCAACCCAATGCACATCTCCAGGAAGAACCCCAGTAGAAATCCCAGCAACAGGGTCGTTACATAAATCAACAACGTTTCAGCCGGCGGCCAGCCATCGACGAAAAATCCGCGGCACAGGTAAAAAACTGCTACAAACGGTAGCATGGCTACCATGTAATAAGTCAACTTGTGAGCAAGACGGTTCAATAACATGAACCCGATCAGGTCGACCGGCTGAATAAGAAACTTCTTGATCTCCCCATTACGTATCTGCGTGGCAACTCCCGAAGCCAGCCCAGGCATACTGGAAAATGCACGACTCATCATCGTCAGGAGATAATAAGCCACCATGTTCTCGTAACTGTAACCAGCCACGTCGCGCCCGCCGATTGTCTCAAAAACGGCGGCCCATAAGAATATCTGGGTGATGATTGGCAGAAATCGCATCAGTGTACCAAGCGCAAAATCGGCCCGGTAAACCAAGCGCTCCTCCAGTCCGATGCGGAGAATCGTCCACCATGTTACAACGCGCACATACATCGTTTACGACATCCTGTCAGAATCATCCGAATCTTGTCCTGTCGTTTCGCTTTCCTGACTGACTTGAGAGAAAAAGTCTGCGATCAGCTCTTCTAATGGTGGATCTTCGACAGCAATGTCCTCGATCGTACCGACAGACAGCATCGCACGCATCGTCTCAGCCACCTGGCTGCGCGGAATTCGCAGCTGCACTTTCGGATACTCATCGCTGACAATTTCACCAAAACGAGAAAGACCTTCAACCGGCTGGTCATCGCCAAACTGCAGGGTAACCAGCTTGTGCTGACTGAAGCGGTCAATAATTCCTGTCAACGATCCATCGTACTTCAACTCTCCCTGGGCAATGATCACCACTCGTCGACAAAGTGCCGCTACGTCTTTCATATAGTGGCTGGTTAACAAGACGGTGATTCCACGCTCTTGCTGATAGTACTTCAAAAACTGCTGGACGTTGTGCTGAGCAATGACATCCAGGCCAATCGTTGGCTCATCCAAAAACAAAACTTCCGGCGAGTGCAGCAGGGCGGCCACCAGTTCCATCTTCATCCGTTCACCCAGTGACAATTCACGGACCGGTTGTTGAACAAGGTCCCGGATCTCCAGCAAGTCCGCCAGTTCATCAAAATTCTGCTTAAACTGATCCGCTGGAATCTGATAAATCTGCTGATGAAGTCGAAACGACTCCTGGGCAGGTAAGTCCCACCAAAGTTGGTTCTTCTGTCCCATCACAAGGGCAAAACGGCGCCGATAACTGTTTTCCCGCTTCCAGGGAACATGCCCCATCACCGTCGCCGTACCGCTGGTCGGATTAATAACTCCGGAAAGCAACTTCAGCGTGGTCGTCTTGCCGGCCCCGTTGGGCCCCAGAAAAGCAACGAATTCGCCCGCCTCCACCTGCAAATCAATACCCCGGACCGCTTTCACCTCACGATAACGTCGCCGAAATAACCCCTTCAAGGAAGCAGCTAAACCCTCTTTCTTTTGGTAAACCCGGTAGGATTTAGCAAGTCCCTCGATTTCAATGATAGCCATAATGAGCCCATTATAGATGTACTGCTGGCAAGCGAACTGGCTAGTGGCAGCTTAGCTCAAGGAGCCAATTCCTCAAAGCACCCAGTGGCTCATGGCAGGCGCCAGAGTCTGCGTTGTCGCTCAGGAGGCCTTTGGCTATAATCCCCACAACGCTTCGTTTTAGGTACGTAAATCACTGGCATCTAACAAGTTTGCGTATGCCTCCGGACACTCCACCGCACGCTTCTGCGCCAACTCCACCCTGGAAAGTGGGGCTCGGACACGATACCCACCGACTTGTGGCGGGTGGGCCGTTAATCCTGGGCGGAATTCCCATCGAACACACACACCACTCGGACGGCCATAGTGATGCGGACGTCTTGTTACATGCCATTACCGACGCGCTGCTGGGAGCTGCCGGGCTGGGAGATATCGGTCAGTGGTTCCCCGACACCGACGAAGCGAACCGAGATCGTGACTCGGCAGAAATGTTACAGCTCGCCTACCAGCAAGTACGCCAAACTGGTTATGGCATCGTTAACTTGGACTGCATCGTCTTTGCACAAGCTCCTCCGATTGGCCCACACCGCAAAGCAATCTCGCAACACGTGGGAAAACTGTTGGGAGTTGCTGCCGAAATGATTTGTGTCAAAGCCAAGACAGGTGAAGGTGTTGGGCCGGTAGGTCGTGGTGAAGTGATTGCCGCACAATGTGTGACCTTACTGCAACAGCAAGAATAAACAAAAACTCAACGGATCGCTACAAACAACCCGCGACTGATCTTCAGAACCTCCTGAGTCAACCGCTTAAACTTTTTCTTACCTCTCAGAAATTACAGAACGTTATGACGATTCGCGTTTACAATACGCTCACCAAGTCCAAAGAGCCGTTCGAGCCTCTGCATGCCGGTAAGGTGGGGATCTATCTGTGTGGTCCAACCGTCTATAAACCGAGCCACATTGGGCACATGGTTGGCCCTGTCATCTTCGATACGATCAAACGCTACCTGGTCTACAACGGTTATCAAGTGAACTGGGTAGTCAACATCACAGACGTGGACGACAAGTTGATCGCTGAATCCCAGCGCCGAGGTATCTCCATGCCAGAGGTCGCTGAAGAAATGACCACTGACTACCTCGAGAACCTGCAATCATTAAATGTTCGACAAATCGACGCCATGCCTAAGGCGACCGATCATATCGCAGAGATTGTCTCCTTTATCGAGGGCCTGATCGATAAGAACTTTGCTTATGCCGTCGAAGGAGATGTCTTCTTCGAAGTATCCCAGGACAGGGAGTACGGAAAATTAAGTAACCGCACGGCCGACAGCCAGCAAGGGACCGGTGGAGAAGCGTCAGGAAAGAAACGATCGCCAGGCGATTTTGCACTCTGGAAAGCGGCTAAGGCTGGAGAACCCAGTTGGGAAAGTCCCTGGGGAGCAGGGCGACCAGGCTGGCACATCGAATGCTCGGCGATGAGCCACAAACTCCTGGGCACGACTTTTGATATACACGGTGGCGGACTGGACCTGGTTTTCCCTCATCATGAAAACGAACTCGCCCAGAGCGAATGTTGCCATGGACAACCGATGGTCAAATACTGGATGCACAACGGCTTAATGCGTGCCGCCGAAGCAGGTAAACTGGGTGGACGCAGTGACCGTGAAGAAGGGGCCAACGAAACCGAAAACGAATCCACTGCAACAAAAATCAGTCGCTCGGAAGGGGCCGGAGGCCTGGCGGAATTGATCGGCCGACAGACTGGCGAACGGATCCGGTTTTTCCTGCTACGCACCCACTATCGCAGTACGATTGTCTTTAGCGAAGAGGGAATCGAAGAAGCTGGCACCGCCCTGGAAAGCTTCACACGGCTGTTTGAGCGAATGCTGCGCATTGATGGAACCGATTTTTATCAGCTTGCTCCGATTGCCGAACGATCCGCTGGCACCCTTGACACCAGCAACCATCCTTTACTGGAACAGGTTGCCCAGTTGCGGGAGAGTTTTCTCGCCAAGATGGATGACGACTTCAATACCGGTGCCGCTGGCAGCGACTTGTTTGAGCTGGTCCGAGAATTGAATAAGTTTGCCGACCAACAGCACCTCGACGACCCACAGCAACGCGATGACTCACAGTTGACAGCGTTCAGCCGAGCCATCATGACACTACGTGAACTTACCTCGATCCTGGGACTGTTCTGGGAACGCCCTGTCAGCACGGCTGCCGCTGGGGATCAGTTGATCGGCCAGCTGGTCGAGCTGTTTATCGAATTACGAAAGGCGTGTCGTGACAACAAGGACTTTACGACAGCTGACAATATACGGGATGGATTAACTAGTCTCGGGATCACCCTGGAAGATCGTCCAGAGGGTACCAGGTGGCGCTTGGGATCTTGAAACATTTCCGCCAAACCGAGGCACTAGTTACCTGCCTCACGAGGGCATCTTGATGAATGCAGCAGACACTGAAACAACGATTCTCGGTATTGATCCCGGTTTAAACATCACCGGCTACGGAGTACTAAGAAATACGATCCAAGGCCTCGTCATCACCGAAGCCGGTGTCGTCCGAACGAAGCGAAAATCTCTTCCGGAACGACTCGCCACCATCTACGACGGGATCTGCGAGGTCATCGAGACTCTGCAACCAGACTGCGTCGCTGTCGAAGAACTCTATTCACACTATGCGCATCCCAGAACAGCTATCCTGATGGGACATGCACGTGGCGTCATTTGTCTGGCCGCAGGAAAAACTGGCATTCCTGTCTACCATTACGCGGCTACGCAAATCAAGAAACTCCTGACTGGCAATGGTCACGCCAGTAAAACTCAAATGCAAATGGCCATCTGTCATGAATTCAAACTGCCCGAACCACCAGAACCAGCGGACGTCGCCGATGCCCTGGCCATCGCTTTGTGCCATTTTCACCAAAGTCGGATTAGCAAGGCGATCTAGTTAAGCACCGTAACTTTCATTCAAGGAACCTCCCAGGTGATCACCAATATCAGCGGCACGCTCACCCAACTGGTAGAAGATCGAGCAACGCTTCAAGTCGGACCGTTAGCTTACGAGGTCCTCATTCCTGAATTCGTCCGGCGGCAATTGCAAGCCAGCATGGGCCAGGAAATCAGCCTGCACACCATCTTCTATCTCGACGGCAACCCGACCCAGGGACGACTATCACCCCGTTTAGTTGGTTTTCTCAACCAGGTAGAACGGGAGTTTTTTGAGCTTTTTTGCAGTGACGATGGAGTGGGCGCCAAGAAAGCCCTCAGAGCGATGGTACGCCCGGTCAAAGACGTAGCCACACTGATCGAAAACCAGGACGTCAAAGGCCTTTCCGGGCTACCGGGCGTCGGGCCTGCCACAGGCGAACGTATTATTGCCAAACTACGTCGCAAAATGCCCAAGTTTGCTCTCCTGGTGAGCAATGAATCGACACCGGCTGACGAGGGCCAGCGCGACATCATCGAGCAAACGTACCTGGTTCTTTGCAATCTGGGGCATTCGGAAACAGATGCCCGTCAGTTGCTCGATTCCGCGATGGAGAACGGCAGCGACTACCAGGACGTCGAATCGTTACTGCAAGTGGTTTACCAGAGCAGTCAATCGTGACATCGCACAGCCTCTGCAGGCGAACGACATATCCCATCTCGTTCAATCTCTGGTATATTACCGACGTACCGATTTAGTTTTTCTCTCCAGCCAGTGGATCCCCATGTCCCGAGAAAAAATCTTGGGAAGTCAGTTCCCGCAAGAGGAAGAAGAGCGAACGCTTCGCCCGCAAAAAATGTC
>JAYGDG010000566.1:0-1789 GCA_046583015.1 Pirellulaceae bacterium
ACGCTAGCCAATACCAGCAGCCAGAATCGTGCCTTGCTGCGCAACATGCCCGCCCAACGACACGTGTCCCTGGGACCATTTCGCCTGCTGCTCTGTCACGGCAGCCCTCGGCGGGTCAATGAATTCCTCTGGGAATCAACGACGTCCAGTCATTTCCTGGAACACCTGCTGGACCAACACCAGGTCGACCTGGTCGCGACAACACATACTGGAATCAAGTGGCAACGCCAGCTTACTGATCAACGCCGGTTCGTAAACGTCGGGGTACTGGGACGTCCAGAAAACGACGGCAGGACTGCGGTCTGGTACACGTTATTGGAAGCCCATGGAGCCACTGACCTGCAAGTTAATTTTATTCCGGTCGA
Organism: Pirellulaceae bacterium; assembly: GCA_046583015.1. Taxonomy (GTDB): domain Bacteria; phylum Planctomycetota; class Planctomycetia; order Pirellulales; family Pirellulaceae; genus JAZADA01. The sequence goes on from JAYGDG010000566.1 coordinate 366, forward strand.
GTATGACCATCAGCGGCTGGCTCGGCAGATGCAAGCCGAAGGGCTACCGGATGAATTCATTGAAACGATTGTGACTGGCTGGTGGTCCACTTGCCTGGAAGTTCTCCCTGCAAAGGAACGTCAACGGGGCCGTTACTGACGGCATATCTGGAAAAATCCGACAAAATCAAATCCGCTAGCTGCAAGAAACAGTTTCATACGCTACCATTCGTTGGTGACTTACAGTGCCCGTAAATAAGGGTTACCGCGCCTCGCAAGATGCTGAAAAAAGCCAGGGATCGGCGCCTTTCGATTCAGAGATTGATGACAAACCCAGGTCCGTTCGACCTTGTTCTTTTAGCGGAGTGAATCTCATGCAAAGTTCGGTCTTGTTTACCCGACGGGGAATCAGTCACGTCCTAACCCTCGCTCTGCTAATGACCTGCCTGGCCGTCATTGCCCCGGCCACCATCCTGGCTGTCGATCCCGTTGATGAAAATCAGCAGATGGAAATAGGGAAGGTGATTGAACAGTTGAAATCCGGGCGATTCAACGAACGTGAAACAGCCAGCCGCCAGCTCGCTGAATTTGGACGAGCGGCCATTGGCCCCCTGACCGAAGCGGCCATGAGCAAACAGCGCGAAGTGACGATGCGAGCTATCGATATTCTCAAGAAGCACCTGGCATCAACTGACGCAGAAACTCGCCAGGCCGCTAAAGCAGCGCTCGAACAAGTCGCAGCCGGCCCCCAGGCCTCTGCCGCCCGCCAGGCGCAACAGGTTCTCAACCCTCCGGCAGAACCTGAGCCAGAAGCTGCGCCACCTGCCGGCCGAATCCAGGTCTTTGGCGGTCCGATCCAAATCCGCGTACAAGCCGGTGTGGCAGGCAACCAGCGAATTCGAATCAAGCAGGTAAACGGGACCAAGGAGATCGAGGCGGAAGAAAATGGCCGTAAAGTCACGATCAAGGAAGACCAAAAGAATGGTATTCAGATGGAAGTCACGGAAAAGAAAGATGGCAAAGAAACCACCAAGAAATACGCCGCCAAGAATGCCGACGAGTTAGCTAAAAAACACCCGGATGCACACAAACTCTATAAGAAATACACGGACCAACCAAAGTTCAACTTCAAGTTTCCTAACCTCCAGCAGGCAATCCCCCTGGTTCCCGGGAAAAATCAGTTGCCACCCAATTTCCGCTTGCCCCCGGGACTCATCCCCCAACAGGCCCAGCGATCACTGGAAAAAGCGAACCAGGAACTGGACAAATCGATCAAGGAACTGGAAGAAGCGACCAAAGAGCTCAAAATCGAGACCAAAGATGCCGAGAAGCTCCGTCGCATCCTCGATCAACTAAAGTCCAGTCGGAAAAAACTGAACCAGGCCCAGTCGCAACTGGGAGGTCGGTAACGATCCCGACCGCTATTGGATCGGCAACGACTGCAC
>JAYGDG010000580.1:0-1798 GCA_046583015.1 Pirellulaceae bacterium
AAACTGGAGTTAGAGGAAAAAACGGCTCACCAGTACAAGATTGGTTACGGTGAAGGGGAAGGAGCCGGGTTTGCCGGGGGTACGTCCAAGGGGGTGGTCGGCTTTTTTCGTCTTGAGTATTCCGGCGGAGACTGGAACCAGGACTTTGGCATCGGTGGTGACATGAATATGTTGATCAAGTACACCGAGCTGACATCGCAGAAGATTGCCAAGCGAACCAAGGCGTTGACACCATCCCAGCTGGCTAATTTTGATGGCATTCGCTGTCCCCCGCTGATCTATATCACCGGACAGAAGAGTATTTCTCTGAGCAACAAGGACGTTAAGATTCTGACGGAGTATCTTCTCGATAAGCATGGTATGCTGTTTGGAGACAACGGGGGAAGTCGACACTTTCACAACCAGTTTATCTCGATGATGCAGAAGATCTTGCCGGATGTTCGTCCCGTGCGGATTCCGGTGGATGACAAGATCCATCGAGTACCGTTTACGATTCCTAGTGTGCCATACGTCGCTCCTCATGGGGGCACGGAAGCACTCGGTTGGTTTAAGGATGGGCGCTGGATGTGCTATTATCATCCGGGCGATATCGGTGATGCCTGGGCTGACGGACACGCCGGCGTCTCTGCGGAAATCTGGAATACGTGCTACCGGTTAGGGGTGAACATTATTAATTACGCGCATGCCGAGCATGCCAAGTGGCGACTTGCCCAACAGAAAAAAGGTGGAAAAGGATGATGCGAGAGAAACTCATTGGATTGCTGATCCTTGCTGCACTATTGCTGCCATCTTCCCTGCAGGCCCAACAGAAATTTGAGCAAATGTCCCTGGATCGGTGGGCCAAGCTTCGTGAAGTGGAACGTTACCAGTTGAATATCGCGGATAAGTATTACAAGGAAGGTAAGTACAAGGTCGCCTTAACCGAGTACGAGAAGTACCTGGCACTTTATGAACGGAGCGAGGCCGCTCCCTATTCCCAGTTCAAATGGAGCCTTTGCCTGACCCATCTGCGTCGGCAAAACACCGCGATCAAGGAAGGGTTCCAGTCGGTTATTGATTATTGGCCGGACTCAGCAGATGCGGCCAAGGCATCCTACCTGATTGGCAAAACCTATGTAGCCATTGGCCGTATTCCCAGCAGCAAGAAGGCCTACCAGCGAACCATTGTCGATTACCCGAAGGATCCGGTGGCAGTTTATTCACTGATGGGCCTGGCTGAAATTTCCCAGAGGGAAAAGGACGAGAAGAGCCTGATCAAGATCTGGAAACGCCTGGCATTTGACATTCCACGCAACAAGGCGGTTTCTGGTACCTGTGCGTCGGCGGCAACTTCCCTGACGAAATACTACTTCGCCAAGGGGATGTTCGAGGATGCCTTGAAGAGCCTGGAAACTAATTACAAGAAAGAACAACTGGCTTATTACGTTTATGTCTATGTTCGCTCACCGATTGGCACCCTGGTGGGAACAGATGAAACTAAGACGCAGGGGCTTAAGCTGGCTGACCGGGCAATTGCTTACCTGAAGGCTGATTTGTCAACCGATTATTCTACCCCGGAACTCAAGGCTGCTGCCGCTACGCAGTGGTATCGGATGATCGAGGTGGAAGCTTACGCGCGGCGGGATGACAAGGTGCTGGCTGCCTATACCGCGATGCTCAAGATCTTTGGCACCAGTGATGACATCCTGGGACGACTGGCCGATTACCATGCCGCTAAACAGCGCTATGCCCTGGCTCGGACGATCTATCTCCGGTTCAAAGACAAGATCCAGGGGCTGTCACGGGTAGCTGCCAGTTA
>JAYGDG010000627.1:0-1822 GCA_046583015.1 Pirellulaceae bacterium
CCAGGGGCTGGTCGATTACATCACGCTCGGTAGTGGCGTGATGGACATTGAACTGGGGGAATTCAAGAAACTGGCTAGTCCCCGGGGAATCCACGTCTATCCCTGTCTCTATGGCTGGCCCAGTAAATACAGTCCGATTCCTGCCGAATTAGCCAGCGGCCTGGCCCTGAACTACTGGGGCCAGGGAGCTGATGGGATTTACCTTTTTAACTGGTTTCCGCACACGAAAAACAACAGTGAGAGCACCGGCCCGTACCAGGCCCGGCTGCTCAAACAGCTAGGGGACGTGAATACGCTGCGCCGCCAGCGACAACAGGTGATGTTTGCCGTTGATCGAGGACGCCCCCAGCGTGCCTACCAGTACAACTGGTTGCATTGCGTCTTGCCAGCAGCCCTTACGACCGGCAAGCCGTTGCAGGTAACGTTGCGTGCCTACGACCGGTTTGCGAAAAAAGACCGGTTGCGGCTGGAAATGGAAGTGGAAAACTTGCAGGCCGAGGACCAGGTTCGCGTACAGCTGAATGGGAGTCCTGTGAAGGGTTGGAGTCGCCAGGGGGCCAAGCGGCTGGTGGCGCCGGTCTCTGCCGGGCAATTCCGCTTTGGCCAGAACCAGGTGCGCATGCAACTGGTCAAGCAGTCAGCCAAGTCGGCCGCCGCACGTACCGTGACCGCCTTTGAACTGCATGTCGATCGCAGGGTACAATAGTTGGCTCAACAAGTCCGGGGAGCTTTCCTTATGAGATCAGTCATCGTTTTGCTACTGGCCATCTGCTGCTTACCGGTCGTGGCCGTCGCCCAGGGAAACGGCGCTCTCTATTTTCCACCGGCCGAGGGGCCCTGGCAGCAGGTCAGCCCGGCCAAGCTTGGCTGGAACGTGGCCAAGCTCAAGGAAGCTATCGATTACGCCGGCAAGAACAAGTCGTCCGGCGTCGTGATCCTCTACCGCGGTCGGATCCTGGTTGAACAATACTGGCCGCTCGATCCACCAGAGAAGAAACCCAACGGTCAGGCGTATCCTTATTTTCATATGCGTCTTGGTAAGAACCAGGCTGGTCGGGCCATTGAGGATGTGGCCTCGGCGCAAAAGAGCGTGACTGCCATGCTCGTCGGTATTGCCCAGCACAAGGGGCTGCTGAAAATTGAAGACCCGGTTCACAAGCACCTGGGCAAAGGCTGGTCCAAGGCACCGGCCGACGCCGAAGCCAAGATTACTATTCGGCACTTGATCAGTATGAACAGCGGGCTCGATACGCGACTGCAATACGAAGTGCCGGCAGGAAAAAAATGGATGTACAACACGAACGCCTATTCCCGCTCCCTGATGTGTGTTGCCAAAGTCGCCAACATGAAGCCGACGGAGCTGACCAGGAAATGGATCACCGGGCCAACCGGCATGAAAGACTCGCGGTGGGCAGTCCGTCCCTGGATCTCCCTGCGATCGGATGCGAACCACGTGGGATTTGCCACCACTGCCCGTGACCTGGCCCGGTTTGGCCTCTTGATGCTGGCCAATGGCAACTGGGACGGGAAGAACATTATTGAGGATAAGGCCTATATCAAGATGGCTCTTTCACCGTCGCAAAAACTCAATACGGCCTACGGTTACCTCTGGTGGCTCAACGGCAATCGTGCCCCGACCGCTACCAATCAGCGGGGCGGACGAATGATTTTCGCTGCACCCCAGGATATGTATGCGGCCAAGGGTGCCCTCGTGCGACGACTGTTCGTGCTGCCGAGCCAGCAGATAGTGATTACCCGGTTGGGTGATCAGCCTGGCAAGGATTTTGACACCCAGTTTTTCAAGAAATTGAAACTGGCGATC
>JAYGDG010000664.1:0-7789 GCA_046583015.1 Pirellulaceae bacterium
CGATGCAGTAGATATTTCGATAAGTGTTTCAGCGGCTTCTTCCACAGAGTCGGCGGCTCGACCGTCCGCTGCTGATCAAGTAACTGTTTGCTGGGGTGATATTCTTCCCTGGCTGATGGATGCGATCGAGTCAAAACGTTCGTGGGTGCATGATTTTGACGGGGATCAAGTGCAGATTTCTCGCGACTTGCATGATGTAATTTGTGCTTACCGTCATCACCGTGGAAACCTGGACCGGCCCGCTTCGAAGTTGCCGATTAACAAGGCGGCTTAACGGTCATGGAGTGACTGTATCTCGAGGTTCGCTATTTGCTTGTTGTTTCTCAACAGCAGGATCTCGCTATACTGCTGGGTGAACCAATTCTACGAGCCAAGGCTCCTAGTGAAGGAGAAGAGTTTTGAATCAGAAGCCCCCAGTTTCCCCGCAGCACCGTCGCCAAATTGACGATTTAATTGAAAGCATCCGGCTGTCGGCAGACAAGCTGGCTGCCGACAAGCCAGCGCGGGGTGATTTAAAGATACTCAGTCGCACGTTGCGCGAATTACGTTACGCCTTCAAAGTATTTGCACCGTATCGTTCGCGGCGCAAGGTAACGGTCTTTGGTTCAGCTCGGACGGAATCCGAGGCACCGACGTACCAGCAGGCGGTTCGCTTTGGTGCCGCCATGGCGGAACGGGACTGGATGGTTTTAACGGGTGCCGCGGCTGGAATCATGGAAGCCGGTCACGTGGGAGCGGGGCGAGAGCACTCGATGGGACTGAACATAATGTTGCCCTTTGAGCAGGAAGCGAATCCGGTGATTGCCGGCGACCACAAGCTGGTCAACATGAAGTACTTTTTCACGCGCAAGCTGATGTTCGTAAAGGAATGCAATGCGGTGGTTTGCTTGCCGGGCGGGTTTGGTACGCTGGACGAGGCCCTGGAAGTGCTCACACTGTTACAGACGGGCAAACGCGACATGGTGCCAGTCATTTTGCTGGATGCACCTGGAGGCACATACTGGGAGCAGTTGCGACAGTTTTTTGATGACCAGTTGCTGGCAGGGAACATGATTTCGCCGATGGACTCGCACCTGTTCCTGGTGACGGATGATTACCAGCAGGCGGTTGACGAAGTGTTAAATTTCTTCACCGTCTTTCACAGCATGCGATATGTCCACGATCGCCTGGTTTTCCGTTTGGAGGAGGCCATCTCGCCAGAGTTGCTGGCTGGGATCAATGAGCATTTCAAGGATTTGCTCACCGAGGGTGACTTTGAGTTATCGGCGGCCTTACCGGAAGAGAAAAATGAAGCTGACTTGAAAGATCTTACCCGACTCGTCTTTCACTTTAACCGACGCACCCACGGTCGCTTGCGTCAGATGATCAATTGCCTGAATCAGCGGGTCATTCCGGACGACGTCAAGCAGTGAGCGGATGCTGCGGAGTGATCTGTGGGGATCAATCTTGACTCAGCTCATGGACCAATTCCACCACAGCCATGGCATGTTCGACGGGTGTTTCGGGAAGCACTCCATGGCCCAGATTAAAGATGTGTCCGGGCCGCTTTTCTGCTTGATCGAGGACGAACTGTACCTGACGGCGGATTTCGTCGAGGTCTGATAGCAGGATGGTTGGATCGAGATTTCCTTGAACTGCTTTCTGGTGGCCGATGTCTTGCCAGGCATCGGCCAGTCCAATTCGCCAGTCGACACCGACGACGGCACAATCGGTTTCGGCCAGCAGGGGCAGCAGGGCGGGATTACCGGTTGCAAAGTTAATCACCGGCACAGTCGGGGGCAGGTCTTGAATAATCCGTTGGACGTAAGGGAGCACGTAGTGCCGGTAATCCTGGGGACTCAAGGCGCCTGCCCAGGAATCAAATAACTGCACGCACTGAACGCCAGCATCAATTTGCGCATTGAGGTATCTGGTAACCGCCCGCTGGAATCGTTCCATCAGGGTTCTCCAGGCTCCTGGGTCCCGGTACATCAGTTTCTTGGTGTGCAAGTAATTGCGACTGGATCCCCCTTCGATGACATAACTCAGTAGTGTGAATGGTGCGCCTGAAAAACCAATCAGCGGTAAATCTTCCGCTAGATCCTGTCGTGTTTGCCGAACGGTTTCCATCACGAAATTCAAGGGGCTGACATCCTCCAGTTCCAGGATGCGATCAACATCGCTCGCATCACGAACGGGATTATGAATGACCGGTCCTTCGCCGGCCTGGTATTCCAGTTCCAGTCCCATGGGTTCGAGGATGGGGAGCAAGTCCGAAAAGATGATAGCTGCATCGACGCCCAGTTTTTCGACGGCGGTCAACATCACTTCAGAACAAAGACTGGGGTTCTTACATAACTCCAGGAAAGTGGTCTGTTCGCGCACGTCCCGATATTCTTTCATGTACCGCCCGGCTTGTCGCATCAACCAGACGGGGGTGACATCGCAGGCCTCTTGCCGGCAAGCTTTCATAAACGGGCTTTGGTACCAGGGAGCCTGGGTATCAGCCGGGTCCGAGGTGGGTCCTGATAACATGGCGGAAGCTACCTGTTTGCGTTCAAGGATGGGGTGACATCGTTTTGCTGCTGCAGAAACCAGCCCTCCCATTTTGGGGTGATTTGGTTCTAGATCAACGGGAAAATGATGTTGTCGAAGTGCTTCACTGGTGGTGGGACCGATGGAGGCGACAACCAGTTGCGGTAGTTGTTGTTGAAACTCCTTTTCCAGCCCTAATTGCTGGCAAACGGTGAGGACATTAGTGACTTGATGGGCAGAAGTGAAGAGGAGTACTTCCCGTTCTCCGTTGACGATTGCCTGAAGATTGTTTTCCAGCGGTTTTTGATCATCGGGCAGTTTCCAGCGATAGACGGGGACGGAGATGACGGTTGCCCCACGTGCTTCCAGTCCAGCCACCAGGCTGGGATTGGTGGTTCCATATTCCTGTAATCCGACTGTTTGATTGGCCAGAGAAGTTTGCTGATCCAGTGCCGTAAGAATTTCTCGCCAGGTATTCGGTTCATCAGCCCGGATGGTTGGTTCGATGCCAGCCTCGCGCATGGCTGCCACCGGTTTTGGCCCGCGGGCGACGGTGGTGATGTCTTCCAGTGCATGCAGGTAACTGCTCGTTTCCAGGTTGCGACTGACCGTTTCCAACAGGTAGCGAAAGCCAACCCCGGTGAGGAAGATGACGATATCGATTTCACCGGTGATTAAGCGATAGGCAAAATCAACGGCAGGCTTGTTTTTTTCCAGCGGTACTTCTTGCATCGAAGGGCTGACATGGGCGACCCCGCCATGCTTTTCGATGAGGCGACCGATTTCAAGGGCTCGTCGGCTTTCAAAAGCCGCCACGTTCAGGCCGTCAAATCCGGCGGGTTGCAGAGGCTGATTGGCAGGTGCGTTCATAGTTTCATCGTACTGAGGGAAACGCTTGGGAAAAAGTGGCCTGGGCCCGTTTGTAGTCCAGCATGGCGGCATAATTCGACGAAAAGGGGGCTGGCAGAAGGGTTCTGCTAGTCCTTTCCGCCGTTACGGCTGACTGTTAGGATAAAACAAAGACAGTAGAAAATACTCACACCAGCAGGATATGCGCTGATGGTTATGACACAGGTAGAGTTTGAGCGTCTTGAGGCCCAGTGGAAATCGGGTGGTGCGGTTGCCGCAGTTGCTGAATTGGTGAGCCAGTTGAAGGAGCAGCAACAGTACCATGAGTTGTTTGAGGCTCTGAAAATGCAAGCTCGAATCGGCCTGGAGTTGTCCCCGATGCCCCCCGCTGAGGTAGAGGATCTTGATGACCAGCAGCGTGATCAGCTGGAAGACGGGTTGATTGCTGCCTGTCGCGAGGTCGGGCTGTTGCTGATTGAAGCTGGCCAGTTGCGTGAGGGGTGGATGTATTTGCGACCCGTCGGTGACAAGCAACTGGTGAAAGAAGCCTTAGCTAAAATCACTTTGAACGACGAAAACCGGGACGAATTCGTAGAAGTGGCATTGCATGAAGGGCTTGATCCCCAGCGTGGTTTTGCGGAAGTCCTGGGATACTATGGGACCTGTAACGCGATCACTACGTTTGAAGGGCTCGTTCCACACTGCGAGCCGGCGGATCAACAGGGCATTACGACTCAACTGGTGGAACATGTTCACGCGGAATTGGTGGCAACGCTTACAGCGGACATTGAACAGCAGCAGGGGACTGCTCCCACGGAAGGCACCTTACGCGAGCTGGTTACAGATCGCGACTGGTTGTTTGGTGAACATAATTATCACATTGACACGAGCCATCTGGCTGCCACCGTCCGTTTTGCCCGCTTGCTGGAGAAACCGGAGCATTTGCGACTGGGAGAAGATCTGACGCAATACGGTCGTCGCTTGGACGCTCAGTTTCAGTATGAAGGGGATGAGCCGTTTGTGGAATTATATCCACATCATGGGCTTTATTTTTCGGCCTTGCTGGGAGACGACGTGCAGGCCGCCCTGGACCATTTCCATGAGCGTGCTGAAAACGTCCCGGTCAACGAGTACGGCCTGGTTGCGATTGAAACCTATATTGGTTTGTTGTCTCGCTTGGGTCGTCACGAGGAGGCTTTGAGCAGCGCCTTGCAGTTTTTTGGCGAGGCAGGCTACACCAATGGCCAGACGATTTCGCTGCTTGAGTTGTCGGACAAGTCGGGTGATTTTCAGCCATTGATCGAGCATTACCGGGACCGGCAGGATTTGCTGGGATTTACGGTCAGCTTGATCTCTACCGATCGATGATGCTGCTGTTTAAGACCTGGCCTGGCGTTTGCCGCGCGCAAAAAAACAGCCTGTTCAGATTAGGAATCCAAACAGGCTGTTTGTACAATCGCTTTTCAGCCGCTTCAACTTAACGAATCGTGTTGAGGCTGGCGTGAACAACGCGACGTTGGCTGGGAAGAAGAGCGGAAGGATCGACCACCGGTGCCGGAGGCGTGGGCGGGGTTACTTCAGCACTACTTTCAGCTTTGTCGCCGGCAGCGTCGCAACCGCATCGCTTTTTGCGTTCGGCGCCACACTTGTCAGCATTTTTTTTGCCGTCACAGGCTTTGTCGTCACAACCGTGTCCGAGGGACAGGATGTGGTCGAGCAAGGAGCCACGACAGGCCGTCTTGGCATCACAGCCGTCTTTTGCGGCTTTCTTTTTCGACTGACACTTGGCTTTTTCAGAACCGCACTTGTTGGACTTTGCAACGCGTACGGGCTTGCCTTCCTTCTCAGCAGTATTCTTGCTGCTGTTCGGCTTGCCAGCATCTTTCTTGCCATCGCAGGCGTCCTTGTCTGCACCACACTTGGCTTTTTCGGCGCCACACTTGTCCTTGGCGTCACAACCCAAATGTCCGAGTAAGGAACCCCGGCACTTCTTCTTGGCGTCACAGCCATTCTTTTCGGCCTTGTCGGCGCCACACTTGGCTTTGTCCTTGGCTTTTTCGGCACCACACTTGGTGTCAGCCTTGGTTTCACAGCTCTTGGCTTCACAGCCACAGCCTTTTAGTCCGAGCATACGGTCGAGCAATTCGAAACCGTAGCTCTGGGTGCTAACACAGACGGCCAGCACTAACGATCCAATTATAATGTTCCACTTCATATTGCGACGTCTCCTAATACGATGGAACCACTGAATTTCTACAAGACTCCGGCGATTCGTTACCTGATTAAAACTCTCTCAGATTCCGAATCGCAGGAGGTGGATTTGTCACCCGCAGTTCCTTGGGTAATGGTGAAGTGGCCTGGTAAACCGTTCATCGTGTGATGACAGTTAAATCACACCACCTCGTTTGATCTAATATGATCTGCACGTCCACGAGGACTGCGCTGATCGCACTGACTAACACATACGGTATCGGTCGACAAAAACAGCTGCCTTGAAACTTCGAAACCCTTTTTTAAGAAGTGGTTTAGATCAACTGTTGGGTAAGGATTCACGGTTCGGTAAGGTAGTGAAGATTTACCGGTTCTATGGTGTCTGGGGAGACTGGTCAGCGGGTGAAATAACTGCCAGAAGCTCGTATCGTGGTTCCCTCGCAGGTATTCTGTTAAAATATCCGGCTTCAGTAAGTTGTATGGTTTCCTGCCAATTATTTCCCACTGCCATGACCGAACGAACATCCCGAACAGGATATGAGCTGGTAGATTTTGGCCAACTGACGGGCGTTGCCTGTCCTTGTGGGTCTGCTCGGCGGGCGTTTGCCGACGTGGAAGATTACCCGGCGACCATCCATGTCACCGAGATTTCAACGGATGCCCGGTTGCATTACCACAAAGGCCTGACGGAAACCTATTACTTTTTAGAGTGTGAAGCTGGTGCACAGCTCCAATTAGATGATGAACACATCGACGTCTATCCCGGGCTTTGTGTCCTGATTCGCCCAGGGACGAGGCATCGGGCGGTGGGAAAGATGAAGGTGTTAATCGTCGTATTTCCCAAGTTTGATCCGCAGGACGAGTGGTTTGACTGACGATTCCGGAGCGTTTTGTAGCGGTCCTGCTTGCCGGACTGTTATACGTCCCGTATTCTTGGGCTTACATGAAAGTTTGATTGTTTTGACCCTTTGATGATGTGAGTAGATCATGAAACGCAACGCAAATGCAACGAGAGACAATTCCTGCTTCGCACGATCTGGTGCAAGTTGCGGTGTGACCGCTGGCAGAGATTTTGGCTGGCGCAGCGGCAGCTTCTTGCTGATCGCAATTTTGCTGGCTGGCATTGAACTGCAGAGCGGGCCCTTGTTCGCCCAGGCGACTGCTGTCAAGAAGGTGGATCCCCTGGATTGGACTTTTTGGCGAGGACCGTCTTATAACGGCACATCCCTGGAGACTGGTTTGATTGATGACTGGGATCCTCGTGGGGGTGAGGGAAGCAACGTTACCTGGAAGCGCGAAGACCTGGGTGGTCGCAGTACACCGATCGTGATGAACGGGAAAATTTACCTGTTGACGCGGGCAGAGCCAGAAACTGCTCGCGAAGGCGAACGGGTTCTCTGCCTGGACGCCGTGACGGGAAAAAACGATTTGGGAAAATCGGTTCAATGTTTTTCTGTCGGATGTTCCCGATACACGTGTTGGTTGGAGTTCGGTCTGCGGCGACCCGCAAACCGGTTATGTCTATGCCCTGGGAGTTTGCGGTTACTTTCAATGCCTGGAGGGTGCGACCGGCAAGGTGATCTGGTCCGTTTCCATGCACGAGCGTTTTGGTTTGCTAAGTACTTACGGTGGCCGGACTAATTTTCCGGTGATTTGTGATGACCTGGTGATTATCAGCGCGATCGTTATTGGCTGGGGCGACATGGCCAAGCCGGCCCATCGGTTCGTTGGTTTCGACAAGCGAACAGGAGAGATTGTCTGGTTTAAGGGTACCAGGCCGCTTCCCTATGACACGACTTACAGCAGCCCCACGGTGACGACGCTCAAGGGTCAAAAAGCACTCGTCTTTGGTTCCGGAGATGGAGATGTCTGGGCCATCCAGCCACGCACGGGGCAACCGATCTGGAACTACAGTTTTTCGCGTCGTGGCTTGAATGTTGCTCCGCTGGTTGTTGGTGACCGGGTTTTTAGCGGGCACAGCGAAGAGAACATCGAGGGGACGGCCATGGGAGCGATCGTGGCCATTGACGCTACAGGTAAAGGCAATGTGACCAAGACGCATGAACTCTGGAAGATTCCAGAGATGATGATGGGGAAAAGTTCACCCATTTATCACCAGGGACGTCTCTATTGCTTTGATGACCGGGCCAAACTGCATGTGCTGGATGCGAAAACGGGGGAACCGGTGGCAAAACGGATTGCCTTGGGAACCGTG
>JAYGDG010000684.1:0-2678 GCA_046583015.1 Pirellulaceae bacterium
TGGGCAATCTTATCAGCGGTATCCATGGAGTCATTGCCACCGATGTAGATAAAATAGCCAACGTCATGTGCTCGCAAGACCTCGATACAACGTTCAAAGTCTTCGTCCTGGCCTGGCTTGAGTTTGTAGCGACAGGTGCCAATGGAACCGGCCGCGGGTGTGTACTGCAAGAGGGCGATCTCTTCCTCGGCCTGTGCTGACAAGTCCAGCAACTGCTCCTTCAAGACACCTTCAATACCATGATGGGCAGCATACACCGTGCCGATCTGGTCAAGATCGCGAGTGGCATCAATGATCCCGCGCAACGTATTGTTAATCACGGGACTGGGGCCGCCACTTTGAGCTACCACCAGGTTCTTGGGCCTACTCATACTTATCCATCCAATTGCATCTGTCGGGGTCCTTGTCCGGATGAGGGCTCGTTAGCGAGTCCTGTGGACAAGTCGCAAAACGCTGCCCCGGCAGCTGGTCACCGATGACGCTTCTCCAAAGAAAACGGGCGATGGAGAACTCTCAAACCGCGCAACGAGCATCCCTTAAAGCAACGTCACTTAAGATACTCGATTCTAACCCTGGACGGAGTCCACATCAATCGGTCCGAAGCGGACCTGCGGCGAGTAAAAAAGAAGAAGCCAAAGCGTTTTGAAGCAGAGCTGGTTCTCTCTGTATCAGGCAGCCCGTGACAAAGCAACAGGAGCTTGCTGGGCTGCGGCCAGTCGAGGCATGACCAGGCCAATCACGACTTCCACGCTCTGGTTGATCAGGCGAGATCGTTGCATCCGAATGAGGGCTGGCTGAGAACTGATCTGACGATCGACGGCAGCTCGGATAACACGAATGCCACGAGCCCGAATATATCCACGGGCTTCCAGGATCCGCATATTGATGATTCTACCGACCACGCGGTGCCATACTTCATCAATGCAAAGCTGGGCTGTTTTTTCAGCCAGCTTCTGCAAACCATCTTCACCACGCATCCGTTTGACCAGGTCGAGCAATCCCATTCGATTCATCCTTATTTCGAAACCAGGCAGGTAGATCCATCCAGCTGTGGGGGAAGCCGAGGCGCACAAAAAACTCTGTATTAAAAGGAATCGAAACACCAGTGGTCCTTTCTTCACTCCAGCCCACTGGTCGAGCGCATAGACCACGTAGGTAAACTGTACGTCTTTCAACGATAGCACCGATCACAGATCAGCAAGGGGCCCGAAAACTGTTTGCCAGCCAGCCTAACGCTGCCCAGTTTCTCTGGCTTAACTGACCCGTTTAATCAGAACCCCAGCGGTCCGGAGAAACCGGGTTGAGTTGACCGACCGCTGCGTCAAGGTCGTCGCCTAACCGACGATCTCCAGTGGTCTTCCCGGGCTCAGCGGATGCGTCATGTCACGAATTTCGTTGACATATTCAAGCTGGGGATTAATTCCCAGATAGCTCAGGATGGTTGCGGACAAGTCGGCTGGCGAAACAGGATCTGTTTCGACAAAGGCCCCATGAGGATTCGTCTTTCCATAAACCTGGCCTCCCTGCACACCGCCGCCGGCCAACAGGGCAGTAAAGGCATGCGGCCAATGGTCACGCCCTGTTTTTCGAGTGTTGCTGCTTTGGCTGAATTGCCCCATTTGGGGAGTGCGACCAAACTCACCGATGGCAACAACCAGCGTCGACTCCAGCAACCCGCGCTGGTCGAGATCTTCAATGAAGGCCGGAAAGGCCTGGTCAAAGATTGGGCAAAGCAGGTTCTTGAGCTTGGAAAAATTATCCTGGTGCGTATCCCAGCAGGTATTCACACCATCGATTTTAGTTTCGTCTTCCCAGTTCACCGTAACCAGTGAGACACCGGACTCGACCAGCCGGCGCGCCATCAGCAAACTCTGGCCCACCATCGTATCACCATAGGTGGCGCGGGTTTTTTCCGACTCACGCTTCAGATCCAGTAATTCCCCGGCCTGGTGTTTTAGCAGCGAATAGGCGCGACGACGATGCTGACCAAAATCATCCGCTACGGACCCGTACAGCTTGTTTTGCCCACTGCGGGTTTGGATCTGTGCCAGCAATTCTCGGCGGTTTTCAATACGCGAGATTGGCACGTTCTTGCGCATCTTCAAACCGTCAACCCGGAATTCCTTTTTCTCGGAATCGCCTTGAATCAGCATCGCGTTATGCTGTTCTCCCATCCGTCCGCCAGTTTGCCCGGCAATTCGACGTGCCTGCCCGGGAAACTGCAGGTACCACGGCAGGACGACCGAACAGGGCAAGCCGGGCCTATGCTGCCCATAACGCATCGTCATAGCACTGAGAGATGGCCAATCGTCAGGCAATGCCTGGTCAGTCACAGGGGCCGTAAAGTATTCTCGTCCACTATAGACTTCGCTACAGGCCGGGCCATGAACATTCATATTGTGAGTCATGGATCGCAATAAACAGATTTTATCCATTTGCGCAGCCAACCGTGGCAGGTGCTGGCAAACCTGGATGCCGGGAACTGCAGTCGCAGCCGGCTTAAACTCACCCCGGATATTAGCGGGCGCAGCGGGCTTCATGTCCCACAGATCAATCTGGCTGGGACCACCAAAGAGGAACAAAAACACAACCGATTTGGGAGGCGGTTGGGTTCCCTGGGCCGCGTGCAGTTGGGCTAAGCCGCCCGCTCCGAGGCCGAGCAAACTGAGGCCACCTAT
>JAYGDG010000723.1:0-36290 GCA_046583015.1 Pirellulaceae bacterium
ATACACCCGGACACGAAGCTGTTACTGAGATGCGTGCCCGCGGCGCGAAGGTAACGGATATTGCAGTTCTCGTCATTGCTGCAGACGACGGTATTATGCCTCAAACCGAAGAGGCGATTAGCCATCTTAAAGCAGCTGAAGTCCCCATCGTCGTAGCCTTGAACAAGATGGACTTGCCGGGCGCCGATCCGGTCAAGGCAATGACCCAGTTAACCCAATTCGATTTAACGCCAAGTGGCGATTGGGGTGGTGATACCGAAGTCATTCAGACCAGCGCACCCAAGGGTGACGGGCTCGATGACCTATTAGACACCCTCCTGACAATTGCCGACTTGCATGAATATCGTGCCAATCCTGACCGACCAGCACTCGGTATCTGCCTGGAATCTGAACAGGAAAGTGCCCGAGGTGTGCTGGCAAAATTGATCGTTCAAACCGGGACGCTGAGAGTCGGGGATGTAGTCGTTTGCGGAACTACTTTTGGACGCGTCAAAGCAATGTATAACACGCTCCATCCAAACCAGTTGGTCAGCGAAGCAGGACCTTCAGTTCCCGTGAATGTCGCTGGCCTGGATACGGCTCCTGGTGCTGGGGACGCTTTTCACGTGCTTGAGGACGTTGCCAGTGCCCGTTCGATAGCAGAACAGAGACTGGCACAAAACCGCACACAGGCTCTCTCTGGACATACCGTACGGATTTCTTTTGAAGATTTCCAACAACAGTTGGAAGATGGAATTCTCGGTCAAGCAGACGAAGTCGCAATCCTAAACCTGATCATTCGAGCCGATGTGCGAGGTTCGATTGAAGCCATCCAAAAAGAACTCGGCAAACTCGCACATCCGGAAGTGCAAGTCAAAGTTCTGCAAGCATCCGTCGGTGGCATCACGGCAGCCGATGTCACCCTGGCACATGCTTCGTCCGCAGTCGTGATTGGTTTCAATGTGGTACCCGATGAAGCCGCCCGCATCCTGGCTGACGAACGCCAGGTGGAAATTCGCCGCTACAGCATCATCTATAACATTACCGATGACATTAAATTGATGCTGGAAGGTAAGTTGCGACCAGAAGAACGAGTTGTTGAATTGGGACACGCGCTGGTGAAACGTGTCTTCACCGTTAGCCGACATGGTGCCATCGCCGGCTGTTATGTCGCCCAAGGCAACGTTGAACGTGGTGGCCGAATCCGGGTCAACCGAGATGGACGAACCATCGGTGACTACAGGCTCGATTCCCTCCGCAGGGAAAAAGATGATGTCAAGGAAGTCGCTCGCGGGTTTGAATGCGGTATCAAGCTGGTCGGATTCAATGACATCAAGCAAGATGACGTCCTGGAAGCTTACAAAATTGAAGAAGTCGCTCGGACCTTATAGACACAATCAACTACAGCACGTAATTGCATCACTGACAGCTATTTCAGTTTCGTTTACAGGATCTTTTGTCACTATGAGTTCTCGACGTGTTTTACGAGCAGCAGAAGCCATCCGGGAAGTCGTCAGCACGGCGATCTTACTCGAATTGCACGATCCCAGGATTCAGGACGTGACCGTTACATTCGTTGAAGTGGCGGGTGACATGCGAACTGCTAGGGTACACGTTTCCATCATGGGAGACGAGAAAAAACAAGAATTGACCCTCCATGGATTACGCAGTGCCGCTGGCTACTTGCAACAACAAATTGGCGCTCGCATCGAAACCCGTTATATCCCGCGACTAAAATTCGTCCTCGACCAGGGCGTTAAACACTCACTGAAAATCAGTCGCATTCTGCAAGATGTCTTGTCACCTGAAACGGAAACAACCGAACCAGGCAGCCCACCTCCTGAAAATACTGCCCGCGACGAAATTACCCCCAGTTCGAGTTGACGAACAATCGCTACGTCACTTGTGTTACCTTTGCCTCCAATGAGCTTCCGGACGAACTGACAATTCCATGAGCACTTCCAATCGAGCTGGCCTCTACAAGAAAACGTTTCGAGTCCTCAAGAAACACTATAAGCCGGTGATTCCCGTTGCAGATCGATCCCTCCTGGAGCACTTGCTCTACGCCTGCTGCCTGGAAAACTCGCAACCTGAGACAGCGGACGAAGCTTACGCAAAGCTTCAGGAAAACTACTTTGACTGGAATGAAATTCGTGTCACCAGTGTTAGCGAACTGTCCGAAACTCTCAATTCCCTGACAGATCCCGTGGAAACCGCCACCCGACTAAAACAAGTCTTGCAGGTCGTCTTTGAGACTTATTATGCCTTTGATCTCGAACACCTAAAAAAACAAAATCTCGGAAAAACCGTTAAGGAACTGCAGAAATACCAGGGAACTACTGACTTCTCCGTCGACTATATCACGCAAAATGGACTCGCTGGTCATTCCATTGCAACCAACCGGGGAACCATCCAGACACTAGTCGTCCTCGGAATTGTTTCCGAAGTCGAAGCAAAAAAACGCCGCCTACCCGGCATGGAACGAGCCATTGCAAAACCAAAAGGAGTTGAATTTACCTCCCTGCTGCACCAGCCGGGAACCGATTTCGACATGACACCCTTTTCCAGCCGCGTGAGAGCCATCCTGCTGGAAATCGCAGCCGACGCCAAGTTGCGCTTTCCCAAACGAAAGACTCGAAAAAAGGCCGAAGAAGAAGCGGCTCAACCCGCTGCTCCTGAGAAAGCGGCCACCAAGAAAGCGGCCACCAAGAAAAGCGCTGTCAAGAAACAAGCCAAGGGGAAAAAGACTATCGCTAAGAAGGCTTCAAAACCCAAAGCTGCCAAGCGCAAACAAGCTGCCCGGAAAAAAACCACGAAACCAGCAGCCAAACGGCCTGCCAAGAGAAAACCTCGCTGATTCTGATCGCAACCTGTTTATCGTGGAACCAATTCCATGGATCTGCTAAACTGATCTCGGTTTTGCTCACCAGGAACATGAGTTCCTGTCGAGCAGGCAAACAAGAGCCGGCTGTTGCGACTGATCACTATTTCACCGCTGCACATCCGGCCTGATCAGCCATCCCGATCACCAACGAAAAGGAGTCCATGTGTGAAAATCGGTCACCTACAAATGGCCCTAATCCTGGTCTGTGTTCTGACAGTTAGAGGAGCGAGTGCAACTCAAGGAACGGACGAACCAGCTTCTCAACAGGCCCCACAAGAACCAGCCACCGCTGCTCCTCTACAAGATGAAGATCCGGTATCCCCATTCGTACCAAGAATACCTCGCGACGATCGAGATCAGGATCGCCTGACCGCCGCAGCGTTATTCGCCCACGGTCGACTGCTGTTTCGACAGCAAAAACTTGCGGAGGCCCTAACACGGTACGAAAGAGCCTGGCGATATGATCCTGCCGGCACCCCGATCCTGATGGATATCGTCCCCTTGGCTTTGCGACTCAAACGCAATGACGAAGCAGTTCGGTACGCGATTATCGCTGCAGAAAATGACCATTCCGACATTGAACGTTTGCGACGCATCGCGTCGCTTCTGCGGCAGCAGCGGCAATTCCCGCGGGCACTGAAACTCTACGAGATCATTGACAAGATACAACGTGCTCAGCCTGTCGATTTCAGCTACTTGGCATTGCAACTTGAGCTGGGAAAGTTGTATTTCCTGACCGACCAGGCTGAAGCTTCAGCCAAAGTTTTAGGTCTCGTTAAGACGGCTCTGCACAATCCTGAAAAGTACGGCCTCAACGATCAGCAGAAGAAACAATTGGAAGGCAAGAACGGAGCCACCTATCTGGTCATCGCCGAGAGTATGCTGATGGACGGCAAGGGAGCCGATGCTGAAGCGATGTTTCGAGAAGCGCATCGTGTCACACCGGACGAAACCCTGTTGGCTTTCCGAATTGCCCGCACACTGGAAAACCGTCAGCAACCCGAAAAGGCCCTTGAGCAACTTGATATCTTTCTGGCCGCCAAAACGGGCAGCCAGGGAACTGCACCCTTCCACCTACTTGAACGACTCATCAAACAACAGTTCAAGCAGGAAACTGAAGCGTCCCAGCGGTACCTGGAAAAATTGCTGGAATTGCAACAGGCAGACCCCAAGAATCAGTCGTTGACCTACCAACTGGCCCAAGTTCAGTTCGCTCGCAAGAACTATGCTGATGCTGTAAAGCTTTACGACGCACTGCTGGCAGGAAAACCAACTGCGGATGCCTATCGGGGTGTCATCTCCGTTTTCGTGACGCGGCTGGCGAAAATTGTCGCTGACCAGCCAGCAGCAGAACAATTCAAATGGTCTGCTGATCAGAAGGACCAGTGGCAAGCACTGACCAAACATCTAACGTCGTTTGTCGGTGGCAGTGGTTCACTGGACCCATTGGGTGAGGACCTGGCCGGCCAGATATTAAATGACAAGCGTTTCCTTTCCCAGCTTCTAGGTCAACTTCGCGCTCAACTCAGCTTGGAGGTAAGCGACGAACCCGCGGACGAGAATCCCGCTGTCGCCAAGCCTGCGGAAATAGAACCATTGGCAATCACTGCCGGCTTGATTGCCGTCCGTGGACAGCAATGGGATGCTGCTGATGCTTTCTTTGCCAAAGCCCTGGAGGCCGCTGAAAACAAACCAGCCCGGGTCCTTGAAATTTGGGGCATGCAAATGTTGATGGCCGAACAATTTGAACGATCGGCGGAGGTCTTGCAGCAAGCGGTTGAGCATCCCAACATCAACAACAAACGTTCTTTCTTTTTTCTACTAGCCGGTGCCTCGGCAATGGCAGATCAGACCGACAATGCACTGGCAGCAGCCCGTCAGGCAATTGACTTGAGCCCCAAGATACCGCGGATTCATAGTCGAGTGGGGTGGGTCTATTACCATGCACGCCGCTATCCAGAAGCGGAACAGCACTACCGTGCATTGATTACGAAATTCGGTTCCGAATATAACTCTTCCGATACCCGGGATGTACTGCGCCAAGCGCGCTTGACACTCTCTAACCTGTGCGTACTCCAGGACCGCTTGGCAGACGCAGAAGAATGGCTGGAAGAAGTTCTCGACGAATTCCCTGAGGATATCGGCGCCATGAATGACCTCGGCTACTTATGGATCGACCAGAATAAGCATCTCCACCGCGGTCTGCAAATGATACAAACCGCCGTAACTGCCGAGCCAGAGAATATCGCCTACCGTGACAGCCTCGGCTGGGCCCACTATCGATTAGGGAATTATCAGCAAGCTGTAAAAGAACTCGAAAAAGCTGCCGATGACCCGGAACCCGATAGTGTTATCCTCGATCACCTGGGGGACGCCTATTTCAAAACAAAGAGCCTCGAGAAGGCTCGCAAAACGTGGCAACGGGCACTCGACGCCCTGGAGGAAGACGCCAAAGAATCGACACGCAACAAGATTCAAAAAAAATTAGACCCTCAAAAACCTTAGTGGCTGTCGTCTCCTGTCAGAGTATCCCATCCAGTGTTTGTTTCCTGGTAACTGATTCAACTTCACTTCCATACTCTCTGAAGGGTCCACATCTCATGGCTGGTCACTCTCATTGGGCAGGTATTAAACACAAGAAATCACTGATTGACAGTAAACGCGGAAAACTCTGGAGCAAACTGTCCAAGGCGATTATTGTCGCAGCCAAAATGGGTGGAGGAGACACCGAAACCAATAGTCGCCTGCGAACGGCCATTTCCGACGCTAAGGCAGCCAGTGTACCCAAAGACAATATCGCCCGGGCCATCAAGAAAGGAACAGGCGAACTGGCTGGTGGCGAGGTTGAAGAGGTGCTCTACGAAGGATACGGACCCGGCGGTGTAGCCGTCATGTGTGAAATTCTGACCGACAACCGCAATCGAACCGCGCCAGAAATCAGAAAACTGTTTGAAGTAAACAGTGGAAAACTAGGAAGTTCCAACTGCGTGGCCTGGATGTTCGAACGAAAAGGACTGTTTGTTGTCGATGCCACGGAGATTGATGAAGAGACCTTGATGGAATTAGCAATGGAAGCCGGAGCAGATGATATCAAAGACGAAAACGATGCCTTTCATCTTACCTGCGAAGTCGAGAGCTACTCCCAACTCTCCGAAGCGCTAGAACAGGCTGAGATTCCAGTTAGCACAAAACAAATCACACAGCTTCCCACCAATATCGTCGATGTTGGTGGGGAAGACGCTCGCAAAGTCCTGAAGCTATTGGAAGCCCTGGACGAACACGACGACGTGCAGAATGTTTCTGCTAACTTCAACATCCCGGATGAAGTGCTGGCCGAAATCACCGAGTCTTAACCCTCGTCAGGGGGCGACTCAATCCTTGCCCCGATGTTCCACTTCCTTCCAGTATGTCTCGAAGGCACCGGGGTCATGGAAGTCAGGGCTATTGTCCAAGTCATGGCATTCCATGCACTTGTTCTGACGTGCATCCGCCAGTGTAAGTTGCATCTGTTTCCGAAGAACAGCACGCTGCTGGTCATCCACCCCTAAATCGCCTGATTCAGCAGCCACGTGATGGGAGCCAGGCCCATGACAGTTCTCGCAGCCGTTGCCCTTCATATTGAACGTTTTCTCCAGGCTCCAATAGCCCGTCTGGTAAGGAAAATACTTCTGAGGATTCCATCCCGTAACGTGGCAGCTCAAACATTCGGGATCAAAATGCCGGGCAATGTCCTGCCGTTCCGGAGGCTTAATCAACGAATCCGTAGCCCTCGCGTGAGGTGTCTTCTTCCATATCTCGTATGCCTTCGTATGGCAATCTCCGCAAACTTGAGAACCCGTAAAGTTTCGATTGCTGGCATGAGCGATCGGTCGCAAACCCAAGCCGGTCAATCCTGTCCGCTGCAGTTCCGACTGGTAGCTCTTTAACTGATCTAACATCTCCGTGGAATCTTTGAAACGCGAACTCAAAGATATTCGCTGATAACGCAGCGGATTCTGGGGATCCGAAAAAATACCTAAAGCGCCTGCATACATTCCCTTGGGCCCGACTTGGATAAGCAGGTTGCGGGCAGGTTCTACGACCTCGGGTTCAAAAGTAGGAGGACCTGATCCGCCAGCCGTCACGACCACTTGGAACTGAGGAAACTGCCTGGCCAGTTGCCGGGACACTTGCAGGGACCCGTAACAAAGCAACAGATGAAAATCACACTTGGCCGCCGCTAACTTCGGCCAAACCCGTGTTAAGCTGGCAACCATTGGTTCGAGAATCAAATCCCCATTATTCAACAGCTTGTGCTGAGCATCGGCCAGGACCGCCGTCACCCCAATTTTCTGATCACCAACCTGTATGACCTGAAACTCCGGCAACAAACTACGATCGAGCACAACGACGTTCGCAGCTACAAAAGGAGTTGCCTGGTTGGAGTCTCCCGCAATCAGGGCAATCAGTTCTCCGGCTGGTAATTTCAGATCATCGGGCCCCAAGCCAACTGCTTGATACTTCATCCTCTGCAAACTGTTTACCGTCAGCTGAAATTTAATCTCTGGCTGACGACCAAATCGGCGCACCTGGTTACCAACATCGATCGGTACGACATTCCACTTTTTCGATCTCAGTTGCTGGAGCAGCGTATCACGCCTCGCCAGACCTCCTTTTTGATTCTCTAACCCGGTACATCCGCAGGGCTCGATATATCCATGCTGTCGTCCAGTCAGAAAGAGGACATAGGCGGGTTCAGGCCAATCCTTAAACAGCTCTTCCGGTTCTTCACTGGCCTTTTTTTTCGCCTCTGGATCGATCGGCGCAGGATCAACGACAACTGCCTTCTCGGCTGACTCATCTTCGCCGGAATGCGATGCCTCGTCTTTGCTGCCCTCCGAATTCTGCTCACCACTAGCTGAAGGTTCATCGGCATTAGCCGGTTTAGCGGTTTGCCCGTTATCCTTCTCTGCAGCAGGATCTTCGGAGGAGTTTGGAGTAGAGGGGGCCGGACAACCAACTGCAAAACAGAGAGCAGTAGCCAGCATGGTGACTACAATCAAAGCGTGTTGAAACCATCTCCACTGGGTGCTCGATTCACTCATCCGCGCTACCACTTTCTTCAACTGCCACTAATCAGAAACTTCAAACGCTACTGTGATCACGATCTTCTTTAGTTCTGGATGAGTCGTGCTTAGCACGATTTGACCCGACTTTCCCTGACCAGTGCCGAGTCGAGAAATCAGCGGAGCTTCTTTCGGAACTGCGACTTCCAGAATGTGTTGTACCGTTTTACCTGATCCCACATCACCGGACGGCCGAATCTTGACCTCTAATATACCTTTCGGATCAACTGCGGCGACTTGAAACTTCGTCGTCTGGCGATGTTCACCCCGAACCAAAATGCGCAATTCCGTTCGAAAACCATCTTTTCGACTAACTCGCCCAATGTTCAGAAGATTGGTGGTACGATCAAACCGCTTCCCATAGATCGCAATATCACTAACAACTGTGCCCTGAAAATGAACCGGCACCAGGGGAGAATCTTGGAGATTCGTTGTCACCCAGACCGTCTGATCCAACGCTCCGAGGGGTAAGCCCGACTTTAAACGGATCTTCAGTTTCTTACCGCTCAGAGCCAGTTCATGCTTGGCCAAGTCCTCCTTACTGATCGACTCGACAATCGTTTCAATCAAACCTGTTAGTTTCGGGTCTACCTTAATCGCTAGAAACTCCAAGTCGTCCGTGCGGTAACTGTAAACAAGAACCTCACCTTCTGCCCCGCGACTGGCCGGAATACTGCTCATCACCAGTGGCGACGGCACCACTTTAACCGTGGTAATAATATCTCCTCGCACCGTCAACCGTAACACTTTGCGTGACGGGTCATTGGTTTTGATATCCGCCGTCTGCATGAAAACCATGTCAGGACCAACTTCCTTGGCAATCCATTCCAACTCCACCTTGACCGATTGACCAGGCTGCAGCACCCCATCCACCAGTTTGTTGATCGTGCACTTACACGTCGTTTCGCCTTTCTTCAACGTCAAGGGAGCATCACCCGCGTTCTTGATTTCAAAGCGATGACTGCGAGTGCCGTGTCGTTCCATTACGCCAAAGTCAAATTCGCTGCCGTTCACAACGACCACTTTAGCTTGCTGCTGCTGATTCCCGTCCGACTTCGCAACCTTCAGAAACTCGTCGTCACCAAATCGAGTGGAATAAGATTCCATTTCGAAATGGGCAAGACTCATCCCAAGACCAATTCCAGCCAGCACCGTCAAGATTCCCGCCACCATAACTTTCATCACGTTCAGGTTCCTCTCACTTAATCTGAAATCCCGGATTATTGTTGCTTTTTACCCTCAAGAGATCCACTACGTAAATTCTCCATTGCCTGTCGAGCATTCGTCAACGGCAAATAAGCCAACCCTTCCAGGGAAGACCCCTCAAAAACGTGCCGTAACGACAATTTAAATTCCATATGGGGATTTAAACTGTCCAGTTCCAGAGATCGCTGCGCTTCCCGTGCCGCCTTCTCTGGCTCTCCCCGTAAATCATACAACCAAGCCAGCCGAGCCGTTAAGATGGCACTGTTGGGATAGAAACGATGCGCCTGACGGTAAGCCTGCAACGCCAGATCAAGCCTTTCCGAATACTGACCTGCATAGGATACCAAATGCCAGTCTCCGATCATTGCCTGCACTACGTAGGAATGGCGATTGAGCCGTATCGCCTGTTCGGCTGCATGTTGCATCTGCTGGTAGTCCGCCGTGCGGCGGAAATGCTGCCAGCGCTGCCAGGACAAGCGAGTCAACTCCATCCAGGGTAGCGAACTATAGGGATCGCTTCGAGTCGCAGCCAGCCACGAAATCCGTGCCTTCTCCCAGTGCTGCTCTGCCTGCTCACTCCTTCCCTGTATCCATTGCTGTTGGGCTTGCCCGTCGGCAACATTGCCCGCTGCCAAATGACCGGCGGCTCGATAGATAGGTAGCAAACCGGTGATGTAAAAAGCAACCATTAGAAACAGACTGGCAACCAGCAGCAGCCCACTGGTCCGACGTTTCAAGGCTCCCTCTCGAATAACCGGTCGTGGCAGGGCCAGCGCCAGCAATAACCAGCCCGTAACGGCAACTCCCGGGATCCCAATGCCGCCAACAGCCAGCAAATTGATCAGCCAGCCGGCCAAGGCAACCTTCAGCAACCGCGGCGACAAAGAGCCTGCCTGCACCCACGGATCCAACTTATTGATACCAAAAATCACGAGCAAGAAAGGTAGCACCAAGAACAGCTCATGCGAGGTTAACAAGAAAACTGGAACGGACCCGCCTACCATCGCCCCCAGGTAAACCGGCATTACGTTAGAGGCCCGGTCTTGCTGCCCGTCAGCTTGCTCCGGGTTTCCAACTGTGGATGACTCGCGACAAAACGTCCAGGTTAGCCAGCCCACGGCCAACAGGGTCAGGGTACCGGCGGTCGCCCAAATCTCCAGGATGAAATTATGTGGATCGGCAACCGTCTCGCTGGTTTCTGGCAGCTTGAACTGAGAAAAATACTGTTGAAAATTTCCGCTGCCACAACCCAGCAGTGGATCGGCCATGATGATACCTAGTGCTGATTGCCAGTATTGAATCCGGTAACTGAATGATTTAAACGATTCGTGAACAACGGTAGCGTCAACTCGATTGGTCCCAATCGCAACACCGATCATGATTAAAACAGCACCCAGGACCCAGGCCAGTGATCTTCGGGAAAAACGCGAACCCCGGCCAGCCTGTCCTCGCCACACCAGCCAGGTCACGGCCAGCGCGGTGGCAACATAAGCGGACCGACTCTTGGTCACAATCAGGCACATGCCGATCAGTAAAGCTGCCAAAGCAATTACCAGGATGACCTCAAACTGATCGCCACTTCCCCCACTGGCAGCTTTCGAACGTTCCGGGACATGATTCTCACCGTCTTTTCCAATCTCCGGAGTTCTTCCGGCCAACCCCAGGAAAATCCCGATTGCCAAGACAAGCCAGGGAGTCAAGAAGGCAGCCAGCGAATTGGTTAGCGCAAAACTCCCCGTCGGTTCGTTGGTTTGCAAACGAGTTTCAAAGTGAAAGCGACCCGGTGTCCCCGCCAACAGCGGCTCCAGTCCTGCATAGCGATGCAATGCCTGTTTGCCAGCTTCGTCACTGGACCAGTAAGTTGCCCGATCACGAGGCAAGCTATAAAAAGATTCATAACCTCCATGAATAGCGCTAAACCCGGCTACACCAATCATCACTGCACAAAGGGCCCGTGATTCCCGGTCAGATCGAACAAGTTGCCGAATGATCCAGAACATCAACCCAAATCCTATCCACTGCCAAATTGAATTGATGGTCGCACGTGGATTACCGGACCACATTTTCACCAGACCACTGGTGGTGTGCAGCACCAGCATGATCAGGATCGCCAGTGATGTTGCTCCAAATGTGACGCGATCTTTTCCATGAAGCCACTGGTGAAGAAACCAAATAACGCCGATCACCAGCCAGCATAGAATTGGTAGCAAGTCGTTGGATTCACGTGACGGGATAGCGAAACTCGTCACAAGAGTTGTGGCCACCACCACAGCGGTAGCAGCGGCCAGCAACCAGCAACGAACGGAACGTCTAGCCTGGTCACCCGATTGCCGACGAGACTTCCGTAACCTTTTTTCGATAGCGGCAGATTTTTGCCTGCTCCGGGTGCCCGAACGATTCACGATTTCAACTTTCGACGTGCTGTTGTTTCCAGAATTGCGATTAGCGAAAGAACGCAAACGATCATCAGCAGAATTACCACCGCACCTAGCCAATCCACATGATGTAACAACAAGGCTCCCAGGCCACAGGTAGCGGTCGTCAGGTAAATCGTCAGGACAGCTTGTCCCTTAGTGAGCCCTAGTTCCACGAGCCGATGTGAGAAGTGGCTGCGATCAGCACTAAATGGGCTACGACCTTCACGGCAACGGATCCAAATCACTGTCACCATGTCATAAAAAGGCACGGCCATGACGCAAAGAGGGGCCAGCAACGTATGTTTGTCAGGTGACTCGTGACTTGCATAGGTTGCCAGTAAGGTCGCGACACCAATACAAAAACCAACGAAGTAACTGCCCGCATCCCCCATGAAAATCTTCGCTGGTGGCCGATTATGAAACAAAAATCCAATCAGTGATCCAACCAGCACTAGCAAGAAACCTGCCACGAACAACTGGCTTCCAGACTCTCCGTTACCCGGCAGCAGCAGAAATGCTGCCAGGATTGCCGCTGCTATAGCAGCCACCCCTGCCGAAGCACCATCCATGTTGTCCAGCATGTTAAAGGAGTTGATCAGTGCCACGACCCAAATAACAGACAGTGTAATCGTCAGGGCTGGAAAACTAATGAAAATGGTCAGCTGCCACCCCTGCCAGATCAGGCAAATCGCTGTAATGGAAAACTGCAGACCAAGTCGCAGTCGCCAAGAAAGACCACGAAAATCATCGACCAGCCCAACTACCATCAGCAGGGAAGCACCCACCAGCAGCAATGTCAGTTCTCCAAGTTGTGATTGCAGACCAACCAGATGAGGCTGAACGAACGAGGGCAACCAGGCAGGAACTTCACCCTGAGGATCCACCAGGCTCAGGAGGATGTAACCCAACAGGAAGGAGAAAATAACACCACTCCAAATCCCTAAACCACCGCCCAGCGGAGTCGGCGCGTGGTGCACCTTACGAGCACCCGGCTGGTCCACTAAGCCCCAGCCCGGTGCCTTGCGTCGAACCCACCAGACCACCAACCAGGAAATCAACATGCTCGGCAAAATCGTGCCGGCCACCAGCCACATTCGGTCTACCATTGTCATACATACAACCTGTTCGCAATAAACGCCTATCGGATCTTTACGATCTTTGCGAAGGAACCGTTCAGCCAATTCTCTCTAAAAGTGGCCCCCCTGAGCGAAAATCCTCATCCTTCATGATTCGACTGAGCACCGCTCGCTGCACGGTGTTTTTCCCGCAACAAGGTACGGCATTGTGAAAAAAATTCATGGTATTCCGAACTCTGATAATCGGGATAGGTCCAGGGTCGTGATTGCCAACTCCCTTGCGAATAGAACAAAGTCGTTTCCGCATAGATTCCTTGATCCAGGTAAAGTCGATGGTCACGATCCTTGGTGGTCGCCAGCACCAGTTTCGCCTCGGTCAAATATCCTGGATCCAGGTTCAACGGGCGCGATTCAGGATGCTCCTGTTGTTGCTGATACACCTGCTCCCATTGGTTTGTCTGATGCTTGATTGCAACCAGTTCAGCCGGATCTCGCAACTGGTCAAAAACAAGAAACTTCTTTCGTAAGTCAGGACCCATGCTGGCAAGATAATAATCGGTCTGATCAAAGGAAAACTCGACGCTTTCCAGGGCAATCGGTCCCCATGTCTCTTCGGCAGTCTGGCTCACCCACTGAAATCCCCTGTCATAGCGACTGAAAACAGCCAGCAACAGCAGTACTTCTGGATGTGCTCTAATCTCACCCATCTGACAACTTCCGCGAGAGGGTGGCGAGCAATCGTCTCGCGACTCCCGACCCACACCACAACTAATAGGATTTACCAAAGACCACCCGTTGTTGACTGGGTTGCCCGGAAAAAATACACGTTCCTGGCTCGGAATCAACCTCACGAGGAATACAGCGAACAGTAACTTTTAGTTTTGCTAGAAGTTTTGCAGTCTCCGTATTGGGCACCCAATGCGACCAGGCAAAGCCACCATGAATTTCTGGCTTCTCGGTGTTCTCCGCGGTAAAGAATTCTTTAAACTCAGCTGCGTCATCAATGGTACGGGTGTTGTCGGTTCGAACCTGCTGCGCTTTCTGAAACAAGTTCTGCTGAATCTCTTCGAGCAACTCTTCAATTTGCTCGACCAGTTGTCCCCGCGGTGTTGAATCACGACTACCGGTATCACGTCGTGCCAGGAAAACCGCTTCCTGCTCTATATCGCGTGGCCCAATCTCTGCCCGCAGGGGAACCCCTCGCTTTACGTGATACCAGTTCTTCTCGCCCCCCCGCAAGTCACGGTCGTCAATCTGAACACGGATCGGTTCCCCGTCGTAACGCTGAGACTCCAACTGCTGTTTCAACTCCTCACAGTAAGACAAAACCTTCGTCTGCTGTTCATCATCCTTGTAAATTGGCAGCAAGACAATTTGTTGAGGGGCCAGTTTCGGAGGTAACACAAGCCCGTCGTCATCACTGTGGGTCATGATCAAAGCACCGACCAGTCGTGTCGAAACACCCCACGATGTCGTCCAGGCAAATTCCTCGCGTCCTTCCTGGCTCTGAAACTTGATACCTTGAGCGCGGGCGAAGTTCTGGCCCAAAAAATGAGAGGTCCCTGCCTGCAATGCCTTGCGATCCTGCATCATGGCCTCAATCGTCAGCGTGCTGATAGCACCAGGAAACCGTTCGTCTGCCGTCTTCTCCCCCTTGATCACCGGCATGGCCATGTAGTTCTCAGCAAAATCAGCATAAACATTTAACATCTGATCTGTTTCTTCCAGTGCTTCCTGCTCGGTGGCATGAGCCGTGTGTCCTTCCTGCCAGAGAAATTCTGTTGTTCGCAAAAACATCCGAGGGCGCATTTCCCAGCGTACAACGTTGGCCCACTGGTTAATCAAGATCGGCAAATCCCGATACGATTGCACCCACTTGGCATACATGGCGCCAATGATCGTCTCACTCGTCGGGCGCACAATCAAGGGTTCTTCCAGTGGCCCGGCGGGCACCAACCCTCCGTCTGCACCAGGTTCCAAGCGGTGATGCGTGACCACCGCACATTCCTTTGCAAACCCCTCCACGTGCTCGGCTTCCTTCTCTAGGAAACTCAACGGTATGAACAAGGGAAAGTAAGCATTCTCATGCCCAGTCGCCTTGAACATGGCATCGAGTGATTTCTGCATATTTTCCCAAATCGCCCAACCCCATGGTTTAATCACCATGCATCCGCGGACCGGAGAAGTCTCTGCCAGATCCGCAGCGCGAATCACCTGCTGATACCACTTTGGATAGTCTTCTTGGCGTGTTGGAGAAATTGCAGTTTTCGGCTTTTTCGACATGAAACTCTTTCATCCCTGAGCAAGAGAGATAGATCCGACTCGCAGGCACAATATCCATCGTGCACCTGGATTAAGTAATCGACATTCTAGGCCAACCTGTGCCTGACAGGCAATATTGAGATCCCCTTGTCTATTAGGCCAGATACTCCTAGAATCGCCCCATGTCAGCTGCATCGTCGGTTTCCCGTCGACAGGTCGACCGCTGAGTGCTAATAGGAGCCAGTCATCTTTCCCGTCGATACGGGCCTGGCTGCTTGGCGATTTCTCTCTCCATAGACAGTGATACGAGCCATGTCCCGTCGATTCATTAGCCAGTTGGGCCAACGCGAGAACGTGGACGAGACGTTTTTGGCGAGCCAAAAACAACTGCGTGCTAATCGAAATGGCAACCTGTATCTGCAACTACAACTGTCAGATCGCACTGGCAGCATGATGGCCATGCAATGGAATGCCTCCGACAAAATCTTTGACAGCTTTGACGATGGGAATTACGTGCGAATTCAGGGAACTACACAACTCTACAACGGTTCCATCCAAATCATTGTGACCAGTATCGAACCCGTTGATTCAGAAACTATCGACGAGGCAGACTATTGCATACTCACCGAACAGGAAATTGAACGCCTGGTAAACCAGCTGGGTGAAAAACTGCGGCAATTAGATAATCCCGCCTTACGCAATCTCGCCGAATGTTTTCTCTCGGACGAGGTCTTCATGTCGAAATTCTCACGGGCACCCGCCGGCGTGAAAAATCATCATGCTTATCATGGCGGCCTGCTCGAACATGTTGTCGGCCTCATCGAACTGGTCCAAATTGTCACTCCCCAGTATCCCCAATTGAATCCCGATCTGATGACCATGGGAGCTTTTTTGCATGACAGCGGAAAAATTGATGAACTCGAGTACGATCGGAGCTTCGCATACAGTGACGAGGGTCAAATGATTGGCCACCTGGTGATGGGAATCAAGATCCTGGAAGACAAGACACAGCAGAGCGAACAACTCTCCGGAGAACCCTTTCCTAAAGAACTGCTGCTACGACTCAAACATATGATCGTTAGTCATCACGGGGAATATGAGTTTGGCAGTCCGAAGCTGCCCATGACACCGGAAGCTATCGCGCTGCATTTTCTCGATAATCTGGACGCCAAGATGCATTTGGCAAACCAGTTGATCACCACCGATGTCATCGGAGACAGTCGCTGGACTTCCTATCAGCCATCCTGGGGACGAAAACTATTCAAAGGAACCCCAGCCGAAGACCCACCAGCAGAGCCACCTGCGGAATGAGCACAATCTCTACCATGGACGATACCAGCGGCACCTCGCTGTGCCATCAGTTCCAGCGAAAACTAACGGCAGCCTCATGAACACTGCAAACCTGGAGCAGCAGGTTCTTCAACACGTCCAAGCCGCTAATTATCAGCCCGTCAAGCCCAGGGTAATCGCTCGAAAACTCGACATTCCCGAGGATCGTTTTCCCGAACTGCGCCGAGTCATTAAGAAGCTCATTAAACGTGGTGAACTCGTTTACGGTCCCAAGCATCGTGTCATGGCAGCCGCTGGGAAAACTTCTCAAGATGATCCGACCGGAACTTTCCAGCGCCATCCGGACGGATATGGTTTCGTCCGAATGCCACGCAATCAAGACGGCACTAAAAGCGATGATATCTACATCCCACGTAGCAAGACGCAGGATGCTGCCACTGGAGACCAGGTGCGTGTTCGCATCAAACACCCCCGTCGCGGCAGCAGTTCTCGAACATCGGGTGAAATCTTAGAAGTCGTAAGCCGTCGCAGTTACCGTTTCGTAGGGACCTACCAGGAATCCAGCCACCAAGGCAGCGTGCTGGTAGACGGAACCATCTTCGCGAAACCAATTCCCGTGGAAGATCCCAGCGCAAAACGAATTCAAGTCGGAGACAAAGTAGCTATCGAAGTCGTGCAATTCCCGTCCAGAACGCGGTCTGGGCAGGCCGTCGTTCTCGAGGTCCTGGGACCGCAGGGCACACCAGAGGTAGACACGCGCTCAATCATCTATCAGTACAATTTGCCGACCGACTTCCCGGAAGCCGTCATGCAAGATGCCCGGCGACAAGCGGATCGTTTTGATGAAAAAATCACTCGGGATCGCCAGGATCTGACCCAACTCACTGTCCTGACCATTGATCCAGCCGACGCACGCGACTTCGACGACGCAATCTCGCTCGAAAAACTGGAGAATGGACACTGGTTGCTATACGTCCACATTGCAGACGTATCGCACTTCATCCCCGTGGGCAGCCAATTGGATCAAGAAGCCCGTCAGCGGGGAACCAGCGTTTACCTTCCGGACGTGGTGCTGCCGATGCTACCGGAAACCATCTCCAACCACCTGGCCAGCTTGCAACCCGACTGCATCCGCTATGCACTCACTGCCGTCGTCGAATGGACAGCCGAGGGCCAGCGCGTTTCCACCGATCTGCAGCGCACCGCTATTCGAAGTGACCGCCGATTTACCTATCGTGAAGTCGATGAGTTTCTGGAAAAACCAAATCCTTGGAAGAATAGATTGTCACCCGAGGTATTCGAATTACTTTCCCGAATGTCTCAGTTTGCGCGGATCCTGAGAAAACGCCGCATGGACGGTGGGGCCCTGGAACTGACGTTACCGGAAATCAAGATCGACTTGGATTCCAAAGGACAAGTCACCGGAGCACACGTCGAAGAACAGACGGAAAGTCACCAGATCATCGAAGAATTCATGCTGGCAGCAAACGAAGCAGTCGCCCAGTGGCTGACAGATCGTGATGTCCTGTTCCTGCGGCGTCAACACAAGTCGCCCAGTGCCGAGAAACTGGCCACCCTGACATCCTTCCTGCAAGATTTAGGATGGGATGTGGAAGATGTACAAAGTCGATTTGAGATCCGCAAAATCCTTCAAGAGGCCGCGGAAACTCCCCACCAATACGCTATTAACCTAGCTGTTCTCAAAAGCATGCAGAAGGCTATTTATAGCCCCGAAACATCCGGACATTATGCACTCAATAGCCAGCACTATTGTCATTTCACTTCTCCCATCCGGCGTTACCCTGATCTGGAAATTCATCGCCTGATTGAAATGATCAATCGAGGTAAGACACCACCAACAGACCTCGCTGCCATCCAATCCCTGGGGGATCACTGTTCCGAACGCGAACAGGTTGCCGAAGCTGCGGAACGAGAATTGATTAAGCTCAAACTGCTAGGCTACCTCAGCCAGCATATTGGCATGAAAATGGAGGCGGTCGTAACGGGGGTAGAAGATTTCGGTCTGTTCGTACAGGGCCTGCAACTGCCTGCCGACGGACTGGTTCACATCACCACGCTGCGAGAAGACCAGTACAAGCATGATCCGCAAACCCACACCTTAACTGGACATCGCCAGGGCAACCAGTTTCGCTTGGGAGACAAAGTCCAAGTCGAAGTGACTCATGTTGATCTGAATCGTCGACAACTGGACTTTCAAATCATCCAAGGATTGACCCCTGGAAAACCGAAGAAGAGTCCTTCAAAACACTCCTCTCGACAACGTAAACCTGCCACCCAAAAAGGCAAACAACAGGGCTCCCGATCCCGGAAAACTCAAGACAGCCCAACTCCGAGAAAGAAGAAGACTGCGGGCAGGAAAAAAGACTCGGGAAAGGAAAAAATCGCCGGTAAGAAGAAGACTCATGGCGAGAAGCAGGCGGGCGGTAAGAAGAAGACTCATGGCAAGAAGCAGGCGGACGGTAAGAAGAAGACTCGTGGCGAGAAGCGGGCGGACGGTAAGAAGAAGACTCATGGCGAGAAGCGGGCGGACGGTAAGAAGAAGACTCGCGGCAAGAAGAAGCCTCACGGCAAGAAGCGGTCGGGCGGTAAGAAACGGCGCCGATCCCGTTAAGCTTCCCCTGCCAGCCGCTATTTCTTGGGACAATCCTCTCCTTGACACCCTGGGCAGTTCTGTCGTTTTGGATACAATTTGAGTTCTAGTCCGACAGCTCACTTCGGTGAGACCTCGAGCGAGTTCTCTTTGAGAGGTTGATGGCAGGGATGACGACAAGCGAGTTGCTTCGAACACCTTTTTACGACTGGCACGTGGAGCAGGGAGCTCGCATGGTCGATTTTGCAGGCTGGTCGATGCCGGTGCAATACAATTCGATCGTTGCCGAGCATCTGGCAACACGGGAACGGGCTAGTATTTTCGATGTTTCTCACATGGGCCGTCTCCGCTTTGACGGGCCCGACAGTGGCCGTTTTCTCGATCGACTGCTAACACGTCGCGTCCTGGACCTGCGACCGGGCCGTATTCGTTATGCCCTGGTAGCAAATACGGAGGGCGGCATCCTGGATGATGTACTCGTCTACCACCAGCAGACGCCCAGCGGTGCCGATTACCACA
Source organism: Pirellulaceae bacterium (assembly GCA_046583015.1). GTDB lineage: Bacteria > Planctomycetota > Planctomycetia > Pirellulales > Pirellulaceae > JAZADA01. Next base: position 19,350 of record JAYGDG010000723.1, read on the forward strand.
TGCTGGTGGTCAACGCCGGCAACCGCACCAAGATTGTCCAATGGATCCAGGCTCAGTTACACCCCGAAGACGAAGTTCTGATGTCCGATCGAACGGAGGAAACTGCGATGCTCGCCATCCAGGGCCCACGAGCCATCGAACTGGTCGACCCGTTGCTGGACGCTGACGTGCAATCCATGGCTTATTACCGAAGCCGCACTACGAAACAGATGGGGAAAGTCTGTATCGTCAGTCGGACTGGTTACACGGGAGAAGATGGTGTCGAGTTGATCATGCGCCGAGAAGATGCACCATTGATCCTGGACAACCTCTTCCGCGCGGGTCGCGAGTTTAACCTGGTACCGGCCGGCCTGGGAGCACGCGATACACTGCGAATGGAAGCCGCCATGCCCCTCTATGGACACGAATTGGACGAGACAATCAATCCGTTTGAAGCAGGGCTCAGCTTTGCCGTTAACTTCAACGATGGCTCAGACCGGCCACGCTCCTTCGTGGGAAGCGAGGCCCTCCAACCGCTGGCAGACCAGTCGCCGCGGATAACGCGCGTGGGACTGCTGCTGGAGGGAAAGCGCGCTGCCCGGGAAAAATACCCGGTTTTCCGCGATGAAACCCGGGTCGGAGAAGTTAGCAGTGGAACTTTTTCACCCACTCTACAGCGCCCCATCGCAATGGCTTATATTGATGCAGCGGATCCTGAGTTACTGGAACCAGGCAGCCCGTTGGAAGTTGACATTCGAGGTCGCCGTCATCCCGCAGAGATCACCCGTTTACCGTTTTATTCGCGCCCTTAAGTCTTGGTTGACAGGAATCATGCCGTGAAACCCGAGGAACTACTATTCGCTGAAACTCATGAATGGGTACACGTCTCGCAAGAGGAAGGTAACCAGATTGCCACAGTGGGAATCAGCGCCTTTGCCGTGGAACAACTGACCGATCTGGTCTACCTGGAATTGACCGATCCAGGAACGGCCCTGACCTCAGGTGATGAATTTGGAGAAGTTGAATCTGTCAAGGCTGTCAGTTCACTCTACAGTCCCGTGACTGGAGAAATCGTGGAAGTGAATACTGGCTTGGCCGATCAACTGGAAATACTCAATGACAATCCTTATGACGGCGGCTGGATGATCAAGGTGAAGATCAATGATGATCAGTCCCTTAGTGGGTTAATGGATCACGCCAGTTACCTCAAACAATGCGCAGGCGAAAACTAATACCGCTGCAACATGCCTTACATCATCAACACTTCGAAAGACCAGCAACTGATGCTGGAATCGATTGGCTTGGAATCGATCGAGCAGCTGTTCGAGGTGATTCCAAGTCACTTTCGCTTGCAACAGCCACTGGATCTCCCGGCCGCGCTGAGCGAAATGGAACTGGAACAGCACCTGGGCCAACTCGCCAGCCGCAACCATGATGTCACTCGTAAGACATGTTTCCTCGGCGGGGGCAGTTACGACCATTTCATTCCGGCTGTCGTCGATGCCATCGCCAGTCGCAGTGAATTCTACACCTCCTACACGCCTTACCAGCCAGAAGTGAGCCAGGGCAACTTGCAGGCAATGTTTGAATACCAGTCACTCATCTGCCAGTTAACTGGCATGGATGTCTCCAATGCCAGCCTTTACGAAGGCGGGACCGCCACTCTCGAAGCTGTCTTGATGGCAATGAGCGTGACACGACGCCAAGGTAAAATCCTGGCGGCCGAATCGCTTCATCCGGAATATCGTCAAATCCTCAAGACCTACCTGGGTGACAGGGAGATCGACCTGGTAACCTTGAAAACTCCCAGCGGAGCCCTCACGCTAGAAACACTGGATGCAGAACTGGATGATCAAACTGCTTGTGTCGTAATCCAACATCCCAACTTCTTTGGCTCTCTGGAAGACGTTGCCAGTGTCGCAGAATTGGCACATCAACGTGGAGCCCTCGTGATCCACGTCTTTGATCCGATAAGCCTGGGGATCCTCAAGCGTCCCGGCGAACTAGGAGTCGACATCGCCGTCGCTGAAGGACAGTCCCTGGGAACCCCCCTGCTCTACGGCGGTCCCTACCTGGGGATTATGGCTTGCCGTGAACAGTTCTTGCGACGACTTCCCGGGCGCATCGCGGGCCAAACCGTTGACCAGCAGGGAAAACGCTGCTGGGTCCTCACCCTGCAAACTCGAGAACAACATATTCGGCGTCACAAGGCCACCAGCAACATCTGTACGAACCAGGGCTTGCTCGCCTTGCGAGCAGCAATCTACCTGGCCACCATGGGTCCGCTGGGGATGCAGGAAACCGCTGACTTGTGCCTGCACAAAACACGCTATGCCCAGGGCCAGCTTACTTCCGTCAGCCGCTTCGAAGCTGTCTTCGCACAACCTGTCTTCAAAGAATTCGTAGTGCGAGACCGAGAAAACCAGGTGGCCGATTTACTCCGTGAAGCCGAACAGGCGGGCATCCTTGCCGGTATTCCACTGGGGACCTGGTACCCGGACCTGGCTGATTGCTTTCTCGTCACCGTTACCGAGAAACGAACCAAGCAGGAAATCGATGCCCTCGTTCGCTCCCTGGCCGGTGAATCCTCTTCTATTTCAGCGATCCATGCGTAACCAACAAGCAACCCAACTACTGTTCGAACTCTCTCAGGCTGGTCGCCGCAGCACACGACTGCCCGCTTGTGATGTACCCGTCACGTCCCGGGAGGAATTGATCCCAGAGAGTACCCGTGCCGAGACGCCCCTGCCACTGCCAGCACTGGCCGAACCGGACATTATTCGACATTTCACCAATCTCTCCACTTTGAACATGTCAATCGATACGCATTTCTATCCGCTTGGATCCTGTACGATGAAGTACAATGCCAAACGCAATGAACGATTAGCCAGCCTCCCCGGACTCGCCCAGTTGCACCCCTACCAACCGACTGCAACGGTCCAGGGCCTGTTACAACTGTTGTTTGAACTCCAGCAAATGCTGCAGGAAATCTCAGGGTTACCAGGGGTTTCGCTACAGCCGGCTGCCGGTGCCCACGGGGAACTTACCGCCCTGATGGTGGCGGCCAGCTACTTCCGAGACCAGGACGAACAACGCACCAAGGTACTCAGTCCCGACAGTGCTCATGGAACTAATCCAGCCAGTGCCCAGATGGCTGGATTCGAGGCAACTTCCGTAAAAAGTAATGCCCAGGGTCTGGTGGACCTGGATGACCTCGAATCAAAACTTGATGAACAGGTCGCGGTATTCATGATCACCAATCCCAATACACTCGGCCTCTTCGAAAAGCAAGTTGCCACGATTGCTGACCGGGTGCATGCCCGCGGCGGACTGATCTACCTGGATGGTGCCAACATGAATGCGATCCTGGGAATCACCCGCCCCGGTGATTTTGGCGCCGACATGATGCACTTCAATCCTCATAAGACATTCAGTGGTCCACATGGTGGCGGTGGTCCCGGTGCCGGACCGATCTGCGTCAGTGAAAAACTCACTCCCTACCTGCCCGTTCCGGTTGTCAAAGAACAGGACGGAAAATTCTACCTGGAAAACGAGCGGCCTAAATCGATCGGAAAAGTCCGCAGCTTCTTTGGCAACGTGGGGGTTCTCATCCGTGCCTATTGCTACATTCGCACGCATGGCCCTGACGGGCTCAAACGTGTCGCTGAAAATGCCGTCCTCAATGCCAACTATCTGCTCAAGCAAATTCAACCGTTGTTGCCCGTGCCGCACGGAGATCGTTGCATGCATGAGTTCGTGGCAACTGCCGAACCATTTGGTAAGTCTAAAGGGCTAAAACAACCGGCCCTTGACCTCGCCAAGCGACTGCTGGATTACGGCTTTCATGCCCCCACCATTTATTTCCCCCTGACGGTTCATGAAGCCATGATGATTGAACCCTCGGAAACAGAGAGTAAAGATACGCTGGACCACTTCGTTGAAACCATGGCCAGGCTGATCCAGGAACCTGCTGACACACTGCATGAAGCCCCCCATGAAACTCCCATTCGTCGTCCCGATGAAGTACAAGCTGCTCGAACACCAATCTTGAAATGGGTACCGGAATCTCAGGAACCTCCCTCAACCTCCGAATGATCGTGACCGATGCCCGGTCAGGCAGTTGGAACATGGCGGTCGACCAGGTCTTGCTGGAATCGGTCCAACTCGATCGACAGCCTTGCTTGAGACTCTACCAATGGAATGAGCCGACCATTTCACTCGGGTACTTTCAGCAATTCGCCGATCGAGAGCAACACCCTGCCAGTCTTTCCTGTCCCGTGGTTCGTCGCGCTACGGGCGGAGGCGCTATCTGTCATGATCAAGAGGTAACTTACAGCCTCGTTATCCCGGTCGAACAACTGCCTAACCAAAACTGCCAACACTTGTACACGCTTGTCCACCAAACAATCATCGATCAACTGCAACAACACAACATCCATGGCGAACTACGCTGCTTGCCCGACCCCCCTGTAACAAGTCAGCAGCCGTTTTTGTGTTTCCAGCGAAAAACCAATGGAGACATCCTGATCAACTCGCAAAAGGTTGGCGGCAGTGCCCAGCGGCGACAGCGCGGTGTGGTCCTTCAGCACGGCAGCTTGCTACTGAATGGCTCGCCCCTGGCACCCGAAATCACTGGCCTTAATCAGCTTACGGGAATGACGCTGAATCCGCAGGATTTGATGCAAAGTTGGCCTCCCCGCCTCGCCAAAGCACTGGGGTGGAGCCTGATCTCCGATCCCCTTGGCCAGGCACAACAGCAGCGAGCCTTACAGATTCAAAAAGAACGATTTTCCTCGGCCGACTGGACCAAACGCAGGTAAAGACGAGAAAACCCTGAAAACCGTTATTCTTGTCTAAAAGAAGTTCCCGAATAGCTCGAAAAACGAGTTTATATTGGTTGCATTATCCGGGGATTTTCAGCAATAATAGAGGGGTAGTTTACAACCTAGTTTGATATTATGTTAACTACTGTAATAGATCCTCATTTCGGCAAAACAACAAGTTTTTAACGGGTATCTGGAAATCGAGACCTAACCTGGATCAGCAGTCTAAGTACGAATTTAGCTCCATCAGCTCTTATTCATTCTCTTCTTCATCGTACTGGGACTCATTGTTTAGCAGGCGGAATCGTCTGACTTTACAGATTATCTTTGTTCGCGAATCAACGCGCACTAGAAATTAATTCAGGTTTGACAATGAAATTGAAGTTGAAGGTACTTCAGGGTGCAGCAGCGAACCAGGAAATCACGGTTCCAGTCGCCAAATTTCTCATCGGACGCGGTGAGGAATGCCATTTGCGCCCAAAGAGCCCTGCTATTAGTCGCCATCACTGTGTTATTCTGACCGCTAATGGCCAAGCCTCCGTCAAAGATCTGGGCAGCAAGAACGGAACCTTTGTCAACGAAGAACGAGTTGAGGGTACGAAAACCGTGCAATCCGGTGATGTGCTGGCTTTTGGCCCCCTGACCTTTGAAGTCGTCATTGACCACACTCTCGGGGGTATAAAACGGCCTAAAGTTCGTGATATCGCGGATGTGGCCGAACGGACTCAAAAAGACCCCATGCAAGAAAATGACATTGCCTCTTGGCTCGAAGAAGGAAATGTCTCGGAAAGAGGCGGGACTTTGGACGACACCTCGACCCGACAATTTAAGTTTGAGCAAACACCCGAGGAAGTTGAATCCGACGAAGATGATGGCGATACAACGATCATGACGACCCCTGAATCAGATGAAACAATGTCCGATTCGACGCCCAAAAAGAAGAAGAAGGAATACGGGAAACTACCTCCGCGTAGCGCCACCAACGCAGACAGTTCCCGTGATGCGGCTGATAATGCCATTAAACGGTATTTCAACCGTAGTTAATTCGCGTTTCTCGCGAAACTTCAGCTGACAGCGCCCCGACTGGTTTCACGCTTGAACCAGGCATATCCAAACCAGCTGCGCTGGCCACCGCTCTCTGCCGGCAAAACCGGAATAATCACTTAATCCGCAAACTCTACTCAAACCATTTATATTACTATAACTACGTATTTTATTTATGTGGTAAATTTTAACATCAGGTCAGGACGATCTTTGCTCTTAGCAGGCCAGAGCGTTGTTGGCGGCTAATCAAACAAGGTGTCTTTTTGGGAGGGTATTTCGAGTGATCAAGCCAAGCAATTTCAGTTCCAGAACCGAGACCGACACAGGTACCGACAGACATCACCGGATCGATCGTAGCTCTGGGCAAGAAGAATTAGCCTCTGCAGAGCTTACCAGCGGTCACAAGAAGCTCCGTCGACGTCACATCGACCCGACCACCTGTGAGCGTAATTACACGATTCAGGAACGTGAATTTATGCTGGCCTTAGACGACTACAAACAAGCTAGCGGCCGTATGTTTCCTACTTGTAGTGAAATCCTCGAAGTCATTCGAAATCTCGGCTATGTTCAATACGATCTGCCAACTCGATCCGATGAACAAACGGTCACCGACAAAAGCGAATTACTGGTGGGTTAAAACAACCGGTAAGGGGCGACCGAAGAACTACGCACGGGGAGCGGGATGTCTCATGATGAGACATCCCGTTTTCTTCATCCCCCCTTCTTTGAGGAACCTGGAGATCCTTAAATCCGACCTTGCGACAGGCCTGTTTTCCGGGTACTCTCCCGCACGAATTAGCGGATTTCTTCTTTTATCGTGCCAAGATGATCTATGACGTTGTCCTTCGCTGCTAATACCAGTCAACCAAAGCGATCCCCGCGGCTTCGTCGTTTGCGCCGTGGGTGGCCGGGTTACTGGTCTTTGCTAGCTTTGCTAATCCCTTTGGCGGGATGCGGAATGAGCGCCCATGGCTTAAACACCCAGGGAGTCAAGTTCTATCAACGCGGACAATACCAAGCCGCGCTGGGACAATTTCAGCGGGCCATGTCTGCCGATCCCTACAATGCCGACGGATACTACAATGCGGCGGCGACTTATCATCGACTAGGCATTGCTCGCACCGATCGCCAGTTACTTGAGCAATCTGAGGCACTCTACAACCAGTGTCTTGATTTTGACGCGGACCACGTGGAATGCCATCGAGGGCTGGCGGTGTTACTGATTCAAACGGATCGCAAGCAAGAAGCCTACGATTTCATGGAAAAATGGGCGATCCAGGATCCCAAGAATGCCGAAGCGCGGATTGAGTTAGCGAGGTTACACCACGAAGCGGGTGACCTGGAAACTGCCTCACTGCAACTCCAGCAAGCACTGGCGCTTGACTCACGTAATCCCCGCGCCTGGACGGCCATGGGCCACTTGCGTGACCAGTCCGGCGACACGGCCCAGGCATTGGAAAACTACCAGCGTTCCTATGCTCTAAACCGCTCTCAACCGGATGTTGCTCATCGTATCGCAACCATTTCTCAGGGTCTGAACAAGTCAGTTCCGAGTACATCGGACGACGACCGGCGCATGGTGGATACAGGATCAACACCGCCTCGCTGAACCTGGCAGCCGACAATCGCTCGCGCCACGCTAGGGACTTTCACTCGAGTAACGCCGGTAATGTGAGCTGGGCTCCTTCTCAATCAAGACCGTTACACGTAAAATCGCATCGAGATTCAACTCGTATTCGGCCGTTGGGATTCTGAGACAAATAATGGTACACCCGCATCGGAACTACAACTTTTCCGCTGGACCCGCAACCCTGCCCCTTTCCGTTCTGCAAAAAGCTCAAGAACAACTGTTGTCTTACGGGGAAGCTGGTGCCTCGGTGATGGAAATCAGTCACCGCAGCCAGACCTTCCTGGACATACTCGATTCAGCTCGCACTCGCTTGCGCAGCCTGCTGGCAATCCCCAAGAACTACCAGGTCCTCTTCTTACAAGGAGGAGCGCGACTGCAGTTCTCCATGATCCCCATGAATCTGCTCGCATCAAGCGACGACCTTGCTGATTACGTCATCACTGGTTCTTGGAGTCAAAAAGCCCATCAGGAAGCTCTCAAAGAAGCGACGGCCAACGTCGTCTGGGATGGGGCGACACACGATTATGATCGCCTTCCTCAGTGGGATCAGCTCGTTTTCAACCCCTCCGCGCGATATGCCTACATCGTCTCCAATGAAACAATCGAGGGCGTCCAATACCAGTCCTGCCCGTCAACCGCTCCGTTACCCCTGGTTTGTGACGCCTCTTCCGACCTGCTTTATCGACCGCTCCGCCTCGAACAATACGGGCTGTTGTATGCCTGTGCCCAGAAGAACCTCGGACCTGCCGGTGTCACGGTCGTAATCATCCGCGATGACCTACTGCAACGCAGCTCGGATCGTTTACCGGGCTACCTGAATTACCGCCTACATGCCGAGCAGAATTCGCTCTATAATACTCCTCCAACGTTTGCGATTTACCTGCTGGACCTCGTCTGCCAGTCCATTCAGGAAACCCATGGGACCTTGGATTCACTCCACCAACTTAACCAGGAAAAAGCGGGCTTGTTATATCAAATCCTGGACGATCATCCTGATTTTTATACCGGACACGCCCAGTCCGACTCCCGTTCGCTCATGAATGTGACATTCCAAGTACCTTCCGAAGGCTTGCTCGACCGGTTTATCGAGGAAGCAACCGAAGCAGGTTTAGCGAACCTGAAGGGGCATCGGAGTGTCGGAGGAGTAAGGGCTTCGATTTACAATGCCATGCCTCTCGACGGGGTAAAAGCTTTAGCGGAATTCATGATTGACTTCAGGAACCGGAATGCCTGAGCAAACGCAACCAACGATGTTTTCACCCTGAGTATTCCCATGCCACGAATTGTCATCCTTGACCCCATTGCTCCAGCAGGCCTGCAGCTCCTTGATGCCGCAGAGGACATCCAATATGACGTCCAGACCGGCCTCACGGGGCCAGCCTTACAGCAGGCACTAGCCAATGCCGATGGAGCGATTTGCCGTAGTGGAGTGAAGCTTGATGCAGACTCCCTGCAGGGGGGTCGGCTCTTAAAGGCCATCGTGCGAGCAGGTGTCGGCACCGACAACATCGACAAACAAGCCGCCACGCGACAAGGCGTGGTGGTGATGAATACGCCGACAGGCAATACCTACAGCACCGCCGAACACACCTTCGCCTTAATCCTGGCCCTCTCTCGCAATGTGGTGCCTGCCTACCAGAGCCTCTGTGACGGCAGGTGGGATCGCAAAGAATATATCGGAACGCAGCTTGCCGACAAAACTCTCGGTATTATCGGATTGGGAAAAGTGGGCCAGGAAGTTGCCAAACGGGCCCAAGCATTTCAAATGCGGGTGGTCGGTTATGACCCGTTTCTCAGTAGTGAACAGGCAACTCGACTGGGACTCGACCTGGTCACCAACATTAACGAAATGCTACCCGAGATTGATTTTCTCACTGTCCATACGCCGTTAACCCCGGAAACTCGCTACCTAATCGGTGCCGAAGAAATCGAGCTGCTTAAACCGGGCGCACGACTGATCAACTGCGCCCGTGGTGGAATTTACGACGAAGCAGCGCTCGTGACCGGGCTGCAGAGCGGAAAATTGGCCGGCGTAGCACTCGACGTCTATGAACAGGAACCATGTACCGACAGTCCGCTGTTTAATCTGCCAGGTGTGCTTTGTACGCCACATCTCGGCGCCAGCACCGACGAGGCTCAGACCCAGGTTTCGATCGAAGCCGTTCAATTGCTGCTGGCCTTCTTGCGAACAGGTGAAATTCGCCATGCTGTCAACGTGGCGTCCGTCGACCCGGCAACCCTAGCCGCCATGGGCGGATACCTCGACCTTGCTTTTCGTCTGGGTATTTTCCTCTCCCAGTGGCATCCGGGAAGGGCCGACGCCTGTCGGCTGGAATACCGTGGCGAAGTCACCCAGGAAGACCTGCACTTGTTGACCGCATCCTTTTGCGCAGGGTTGCTTGAGCAAGCGATGTCGGGAGACGTTAATATCGTGAATGCAGAAGTTCTCATCCGTGAACGTGGAATTCAACTGGTCGAAGAAAGCCACAGTGAGATGGGCGCTTTCAGTTCCTCCATCACCGCCGAATTAACCGGTGATGGTGAATCCCACCTGGCCTCAGCCACGCTTTTCGGCAACAACATGTCGCGCCTTATTCGCTTGGGATCCTACCGGCTGGAAACGTATCTGGATGGAACCATGCTGCTCTTTACCCACGACGACGTACCGGGCATTATTGGTATCGTCGGAAGCATTCTTGGCGATCATCAGGTGAACATCGCGCAAATGACCGTCGGCCGACCCGGAGAACAACCGGGCGGGACCGCGATCGGAGCTTTGAATCTCGACACCGCCCCACCAGCTGCAGCGATTTCTCAATTGTCAGAGCACCCATCTATCCGCAGCGTCCAGGTCATTCAATTGCCGCTGGCAGGACAAACCCCACCCTGGCTACCGCAATAAGAATCGTCCAGCCCGACTTCTCCGATGCCCTCGCTAGGCCTCTTGAACTCTGTCCTCTCGAAAGTCATACTACCACCCTTCCTTTGCCTCTGTAATAAGGACAGCACGAACATGTCACGACCCAATGCAGTTACTTTTAAGGGAACCCCATTGACCCTGGCTGGTGAAGCCGTAGAAGTTGGTCAGCCAGCTCCTGACTTTACCGTCTATTATTTTGAAGATGGGTTTCAACCCATCACGCCGGCTGACTTACAGGGAAAGGCAACCATCATCAGCGTGGTTCCCTCACTTGACACTCCTGTTTGCCAGGTTCAGACGCGTAAGTTCAATGACGAACTGGCCGCCTTGGGAGACCAGGTAAATGCCCTCACGATCAGCCTGGATTTGCCTTTTGCACAAGGACGTTTCTGCGGCGACGCAGAAATCACCAATATGCGAACCGGCAGTGACTACCAGGACCGATCCTTCGGAAACAACTGGGGCATGTTGATTGAAGAGATCAAATTACTAGCACGCGGTGTGTTTGTACTTGATGCCGAGGGGACCGTCACCTATGCCGAAACCGTGACAGAAGTCGTTGATGAACCAAATTACGACGATGCCCTGGCAGCTTTGAAGTCGCAGCTCTAATTTACCTGCAAGCCAAGCGGTTCTTTAGCCTCGGCTCGCTAATTGTGCAACGATTGCATCTCGGGCCGCGGTGAGTGCTTCCGGTATCTTGGCCGGTTCACGCCCGCCCGCCTGCGCGAGATCCGGCTTCCCGCCACCACCACCACCAACGATCGGGGCAATTTCTTTCACCCAGTTACCAGCACTAACACCTTGCTCAACAAGATCCCTGGTAACACCCGCCACTAGCAGCACCTTCCCATCATCCGATGAAGCAGCCAACAGCACAACAATCGGTTGAAACTGTTTACGCAATTGATCAACCAGTTGACGCATGCGATTCGGATTGGCTATAGAAATTTCAGTGATCACGATCGGAACATCTGCAATCACTTCAGCCCCTTCTCGAAGTGAATCAATCGAAATCTCCTCACCCTCAGCCAAGTCAGCGATTTGCTGACTCAATTGCTGCGCCTCATTCTGCAAAGCCCGCACACGATCCGTTACATCGAACAACGAAACATTAATCGTCCTGGCCGTTGCTCTCAAGGCATTTCGCAAGACCGCATAATCGAGCGATGTTGTGCCGGGCACCGTGGCAACAGGATCGTCCATCGATTGCTTCCCTGACGGTGTCCCAACGGAAAGTTGCTTCTTGAGATCCCGAACCTGTTCTGTCAACTGCCCAGCAGCCTGAACTAATTCGAGCGGCCCGCTGGCCAGCAATTCGCCAGCCTGCTGCACTGTCTCTTGCACCCGTTCTCGATACGACTGCGCTTTCTCTCCGGTTAAAGCAACAATCCGTCGCGTCCCGGCGGCAATTCCTTCCTCCGATGTAATCTCAAACGAACCGACGTCGGCAGTGCTCTGCAAATGCGTCCCGCCGCAAAGTTCCTTACTAAAATCACCCATCGACACCATCCGAACCGGATCCGGGTATTTTTCACCAAACAACATCATGGCACCAGCCGCCCGTGCCTCTGCCAGTGGCAGAACTTCCCAGCCTACCGGAGCGGCCGCTGAAATCTGGCTAATCACGTCCTGCTCAATCTGATCCAATTCAGCTTCCGTCACCGGTTGCAAGTTCGTAAAGTCAAACCGTAGCCAATCAGCATCAACCTTCGAGCCTTGCTGCTGAGCATGTTTACCCAGGGCCCGTTGCAACGCGTAGTGCAAAATGTGAGTTGCCGAGTGGGCACGTCGAATCGCATCTCGGCGGGAAACATCAACCCGTGCCATCGCCGTTTCTCCGGCCTGCAAACAACCGGACTCCAAGCTGCCGTGGTGAATCAGCAAATCTCCATCTTTCTGAGTGTCTTGGACTCGAAACTGAAAGGACCCTCCATCCAACAGTCCACTATCGCCAACTTGACCACCGGACTCACCGTAAAAGGGAGAACTGTCAAGTACGACCAGTACCTCCTGCTGATCGATCTGTTCCCAGGTATCAGTCAGCTGTTGCTTATCATCATCAGAGATGATGATGGCTTTGACAGCCACCTCCGATTCGGTCACTCCATATCCGACAAACTCAGTTGCCTGCAAGGAACGTTTTAACGATTCAATGGGGCCTGTCTTAAATAACTCAAATTGTCCGCGACCTGATTCAATGCCGTGCTGTTCCATCGCGGAACGGAATCCATCCCAGTCGAACATCAGGTTACGTTCGATGGCCATCGACTCCACGAGTTCCGGTGGTACACCGTAGGTCTGATAAAGCTCTGCCGCACTCTCCCCGGAAACCCGCAGCTGCTGCCGGGACTCAATCTCGCCAAAAATCCGCTCGATTCGCTCCAGGCCCGCATCGATGGTGGCAAAAAATGTCTTTTCTTCCTGTTCAATAACCTGGGCAACCCGGCCAACCGTTTCTGCCAGTTCCGGGTAGGGGTTTTTCATCATCTGCACGACACAGGGAACCAGTTGTTTCAGGAAGGGGTCCCTTTGTCCCAACTGATGTCCATCCAGGATGGCTCGCCTTAGTAAGCGACGAACTACATACTTCTCCTTGTTAGGCCCCGGGTAGATATTTTCATGGATGGCAAATGTGCAGGCCCGGATATGGTCTGCAATGCGACGCATGCGGCGACCCTCATTGCTCTCCGCCTGATAGGGCAACCCGCAAATCTCACCCACAGCCTCCACGATCGGCAACAACACGTCGATGTGATAGTTGGTGTCCTTTCCCTGGAGGATGGCGGCCGTTCGCTCTAATCCCATCCCTGTATCGATGTTCTTACTTGGCAACGGTCTCAGGTTATCCGGTGGTTCACCCACCCGGTTAAACTGTGTAAAGACCAGGTTCCAGATCTCAACTGATTCTCCCTTGTCATCCAAGTAGAATATCTCACTACAGGGACCACACACTCCATCAGGACCCTGCGTTGGAGCACCCGCTGGCCAAAAATTCTCATCTTCGTCTAGCCGACGAATCTTACTGCTCGGCAAACCAATCTGTTCATGCCAGATTTGAGCTGCCTCGTCATCGTCTTCATAAACAGAAATTGACAGCCGTCCTTGTTCCAGGGCCAACCACTTCTTGTCTGTCAAGAACTCCCAGGCCCAGGCAATAGCTTCCGACTTGAAATAGTCGCCGAAACTGAAATTGCCCAGCATCTCAAAGAAAGTATGGTGGTAAGCGGTTCGCCCCACGTTTTCGATGTCACCGGTACGCAAACATTTCTGGCTCGTTGTCGCCCTGGTAAAATCGAGCTTTACCTTTCCAAGGAAATGATCTTTAAACTGGTTCATCCCAGCGGGTGTAAAGAGCACCGAGGGGTCCCACGTTGGCACCAATACATCGCTGCTACAACGGGTATGCCCTTTGCCCTCGAAGAAACTCAAGTACATTTCGCGCAATTCGTCAGTTTTCATACCGCATCATTCAGACCCGTTAAATAGCTGCCATCTTCGGCCCACATCATCCCTGACAGTACTCAACTCCGAGACGATCCGTAGCGGAGAACGACCAGATATCTTCCAAACGTCTCATGATACCCAGTCCCCAGAGCGTGGACTAGTCGAGATCGATGATTGCCGTCACCTTCTGCAACGGTGAACGCATCCTAGCGTCTACAAGACCATCATGCTCCACTTATCAGGGAGCAGCCACGTCACGGTAAGCCTTGTCCCCTTGACCGACTGTCAAACGCACACGGACTTGCCCTGCCTGTTGAGAAACGACATCCCAGAATTCTTCCGGTGTAGCCACCCGTTTCGGACCTACATGATTGATAAACTCACCTGGCCTTAAGCCCGCGTTCCAACTCGGGGATCCCGTCTCGACAGCAACAATCGCTACGCATCCACTTGGGTCCATCTTATGCCCATGCTGTTGAAAGACCTCTGGTGGTAGTGCCGTGGAATAGTCAACTTGCAAGCCCCGCCAAACCATCTCCGGTTGCTGAGCGTAAGCCGGGCGCGAGCTTTCGACGTATCTCTTAGAAAGAATTGCTCGTAAAGTTACTTGGCGTCCTGGCCGCTGCAACGTCGTTCCACGCTGAACCCGCAAGGCAACTTGCGCCTTGACAGGCAATCGTCCCAACTCCTTAAACAACTCGCTGCGGTTCTCCACCGCTTGCTGATTTACGTGCGTAATGATGTCCCCTTCCATGACGCCAGCCCGCGCTGCCGGAGTACCAGGGACCACGTGTTCAATCCTGGCACCAACATGTCCCTGCCCGCGCCACTCCATGCTTAAATCTTCGGGAGCAACTCCCAGGAATCCCACTTGTACTTTTTTCCCTGCCTTCAACGTCTTTAACGTACGTCGAAACATCGCATCTACCGGAATTGCATAACCGGCCGATTTCTCGTAACCGTACAAGGCGGCTTGCGAAGTCAGTAAACCGACCATTTCACCACGAAGGTTAATTAAGGCACCTCCGCTGGTACCCAGGTTCAATTTTGCGTCTGTCTGGATCAACGTACCGAAATGATGGAGGGTCTCTCGAACTGTCTGATTCGGTAGCGTCTTGGGCCGAGGAGCAGCCTGCCGCCGAAGATTCGCCACGATCCCCCAACTGGCACTTACTTCTCCATCACGTGCGATTGCATAAGGATTCCCCAAGGCAATCACAATCATCCCCTTCTTGAGTTTTTCCGCATCGCCAAGCTGGATCGGTCTCAGATCCCGGGCCTTAATTCTCAACACCGCCAAGTCGGTCCAGGGATCACCTGCCATCACCTTTTCGGCTCGTTCTACGGCGATGACCTTATACGGCTTGCGACGGACCCAAACATAATAATCGTTCTTTTCTGGGTCACCGAGGGTGTGATAGGTCGTCACAATCATCCCTTCACGATCGATGAAAACCCCAGTGAAGTATTGATTGGGTACAAACTCAGGACTTGTCGGATCAGGCCATTCAAGCCTAAGCCCTTCTTGTTTGCCTATCGGCGCCAAGGATCTCAGGGGATCAGGTAGCCCGCCAACTTTGCGGCCAGCCGCTGTTTCTTTACGTACCCGAGCGATCGCGACAACTGATTTTTCAGCCTGGTCAATAGCATTGACCAGACCCTGTTCAATCTGTTGGGCCAACTCTAGAGCTGTGACCTGCTTCGTTTTGTTCTCTGCAGGTTGCTGGCCAACTAGAGTTCCCGCTAACAACAAAGACAGCAGTACAACCAGGCAGACAGTTTCAGACCAGCGGTTTGTCAAACGCGTCATCACTCCAGGTCCCCTTTCGTCACCGGCGACCCAGCCATCTGTCGACAGATGGGTCCCCTGGCAAACCGGCCTGGTAACCCGCTAAACAGGTCCACAGACCTTACGATTCGTCTTCGCCGCTTCCCTCTCCCTCGGAAGCAGCCGATTCCGCCACCGGCTCATCGGCAGCGACGGGCTGCTCAGGATCAACCGCATATCCACCAGCAATCAAAACTTTAGTCTTAATTTCCTCGGTGAGCTCCGGATTCTCAATCAGGTGCAGGCGCGCCTTTTCTTTCCCCTGCCCCAAGTAGGCATCATTGTATTTAAACCATGATCCACTACGTGCGACAACGTTATGGACTACCCCTAAATCGAGAATATCTCCTTCGTAACTGATTCCATTCGTATGCATCATATCAAATTCAGCGATGCGAAATGGTGGGGCGACTTTATTCTTTACCACTTTGCCACGCACACGCTGACCAATGATCATCTCGCCATCCTTCAATTGGCCAATTCGACGCACGTCAATACGGCAGGAACTGTAGAACTTAAGGGCACGACCTCCGGGAGTCGTTTCAGGACTGCCAAACATAACACCGATTTTCTCTCGAATTTGATTGATAAAAATCACTACCGTCTTGCTCTTGGCAATCGCACCGGTCAACTTACGCATCGACTGGCTCATGAGGCGAGCCTGCAAACCAATGTGCGTGTCACCAATTTCTCCATCCAACTCCTGCTTGGGAATCAAGGCGGCTACCGAATCGATAATCACGACGTCAACCGCGTTGGATTTGACCAGCATCTCAGTAATCTGCATTGCTTCCTCACCGTGACTGGGTTGACTGACCAGCAAGGTATCAAGTTCGATACCAAGCTTTTTTCCCCAACCGGGATCGAACGCATGCTCGGCATCAATCATGGCAGCAATACCATCATTTTTCTGAGCCTGTGCCGCAATATGGAGTGCCAGCGTGGTCTTGCCACTAGACTCAGGACCAAATATTTCAATCACTCGACCACGGGGAACACCCGGTCCGCCCAGGGCCAGATCCAGGGACAGGCAGCCTGTTGAAATACCCTCAATCGGACCACGCCGGTCACTGCCCAAGGGCATGATCGACCCCTCACCAAACTGTTTCTCAATTTGCTGCAACGTGGTCATTAGTTGTACGTTGTTCTCAATCGCCGTCGTGACCTTCGACTCCTTCGCCGATTTGCCATTGGTCGACTGCTTGCCCTTCGGCTTCTTTGCTTTTGTTGATTTTACCATTCGATTCGTTACTTTTGATCCATCCAGTTT
>JAYGDG010000073.1:0-1683 GCA_046583015.1 Pirellulaceae bacterium
ATATCCGTTACGTTCGCGCCGCGGGCACGCATTTCAGTAAAAGCTTCGTGTCCGGGTGTATCAACAAAGGTAATTAATCGGCCATCTTTACTGATTTGATAGGCACGGATGTGTTGCGTAATACCGCCCGCTTCGCTGGAGACGACATCCGTTCCGATGAAAGCATCCAGCAGTGTAGTTTTTCCGTGATCGACATGTCCCAGAAAGGTCACGACGGGTGGACGTGGAACCAAACTGCCCGTGTCATCTTCCTGTTGAACAATCTGGTCGATCAAGGACTCTTCCAAACTGACTTGTTCCTTGAACTCTAATTCAACTCCCAATTCTGCGGCCAGCAATTCGACAAGTTCGGGATCCACCTGAGCGTTGATGGTGACCATCACACCCATTTGCATTAAGGCAGATTGGACTTGTGAAGAAGGAATACCCGCAGCTTCCGAGAAAGATCGAACCGTGCAGGGCAGTTCAAGTTGCACCTTGGATTTTCGTGGGGCAGCCGTATTTTTTCCTGTCCGTGAAAGTGTGCGACGTCTCCTGTAAGGCCGACCTGTACCGCCGTCTGTTTGAAACAGGTTCCTGTTTGGACGTTGTGTCTTTTGACGGTTTGCGCGGGCACTAGCCATTCCTGCCAGGTTGTCTTTTGCACCGGTCCATTTACCAGCGTGATTTGTGCGTTTGCCCCGTCGCTGCTTGCGATCATCCGAGTCCGGGGGACTTGCCGAAGGATCCACCCCTGGCTGCTTGGTTTCCTTGGAGGTGAGATGTTTCAGCGGAGCCTGTTTATTGCCGGCACGTTTTTGCAGCAATTCATCAGAGAGACGCCGTTCTGGTTTTTGCGCCTTAACTTCCTCATCAGTGGCCTGCGGTTCGGGCTCTTGTAATTTTGGCATGTTCGCCAAGTGAATTACCGGCCTGCGAGGTTTCTTTTCCTTGCGTGATTTGGAGGGTGCCTCTTCGCTCTTGGCCGCGTCTTTAGCAAAAACCTTGATTTCACGTTTTGCCGGACTCAGTGGGTCATTCCGCTGAATGGGTGAGACAGTAGCGTTGTCGCCGTCCTCGGGAATTAAATCTTCCGTTGCTTGTTCCGTTCCGTCGGTTGAGCTGGAGTCTGTCGTATCAGCCTCAGGCTTCTTTCGTAGACTCTGCAGCGGGGCTTTGGCCCGTGGAGCAACGGTCTTGATGGCACGCGTTTGCTGTTGCTCAGGTCGTTTTAATGGATCGAGATCGCCATCAGCAGTCTTGCTGGCACCGGTGGCCAAGTAGCCTTTTACCTTGTCTGCCTCTTCGTCACTGAGGCTGGCTAAAGCGGAGCCCTTTCCGGTAATTCCCGCGCGTTCGCATATGGCGACAAGGTCTTTGCCGTCAATGTTCAATTCTTTTGCTAACGCGTAAATGCGAACGGGCACGATGGGCCCTCCTGTTGTGCGGTTGCAACTGCGTCTTCTAGTCAGCTGTCACAGCACTTGATTGTAAGTGTCAACTACATCTGCCGGCCCCCTCTATCGATTCTGATCTGGATCGCTGGGAGAAGACAGTGTAACACGGATTCACCTGCATTTAGTTTTCTGGAGTGGTTTCCTGATTTTCAGATTCTACGTGCTGATCCTGATCCCCGTCGGCAGCTTCCCCGTCGGCAGCTTCCCCGTCGGCAGCTTCCCCGTCGGCAGCTTCCCCGTCGGCAGC
>JAYGDG010000765.1:0-8632 GCA_046583015.1 Pirellulaceae bacterium
TTTGCGTGGTGCCAGCATCTTTTTCATCGGGGGAATCGCTTCGGGAGTCCCGAAGGGCGACGCGGCTGCGAACCTGTTCAACGGGAGACTCTGCCTGGTTTTGTGCAGTAGCAACACTTGCTGCATAACACGGGCCAACGATTCCTTGCTCAGGTAAGACTCCGCATGGCCATCCCCTCGACCACCATAGCGGGTATAGAAACGGTCCTGTGCATCCATGAAGAACGACATCCAGGTGAGATCGCCATCAAAGCGAAACAACTTCAGGTCAATGCCATTCATCGACTGGATGCGGACACAAACAAACTGTTCAGCCAGCTGGGCAATTTCCAGGTCACGACGGACGACCTGCCCGTCAAAGTCACTGCAAGCCTCTCACCTCTCGCAACGAAAGACCACGAATAACGGTTTACCGTTCTGGCGAGCGAGTTGCTTACCCTGTTCGTAATCGTAAACCCAGCGAACTTTTCCACTAACTTCGACAGCCGGAACATCTGCCGCCCTAACGTCCATGCTGATTCCAGCTGTCATTGTCAAGGCGATCAATAGCAGCAAAAGCCTGGCTTTTTTCCAACTACGATTCATACCATCTCCTCATTGGCAATATTCTGAGTATTCAGTTACTGGTCCAGCCCGCTACTTGGCATACTGAAAATGATGTCCCTTCACTCGCATCTTAATGCGGTAGAGACTCGTGTCGACAGTAATATAAAGCATTCTTTTTTCCTTTCCGATGCCGAACTCGACGTTACTGGGCAAGCCCGTGGGGCTCTGGGGAGCTTCCACTTTCTGACCTCGCGCGCCCGTCGGAATCTCTCCTACCTGCTTCCCAGACGGATTAATAATTCGAACGCCCGGACGGTCCGAACTGCGGACTGTCAAATAGACATTTCCCGCTTCGTCGACCGTCATACCATCGCAACCTTTTTCTTCTCCAAAATCAACCAGCACGCGTCCTTGGCCGCTAACCTTGCCATCGACACCAAGTGTAAAGGCATGGATTTTCATATCCCCTTCTTTCGGTGGCGGTGCATCGGGGTCAATCTTGTCAGTACCATTGTCATGGTCGGCCACGTAGAGCGTTTTGCCATCGGGACTGATGGCAATCCCATTGGGCTTGGTAACCGTCGGTGTAATTTCGATCACCGTGCCATCCGTATCAAGTCGATAGACCGACCGAAACTTCAATTCCCGAGGTTCATCCCCCAGGTAACGAGGGTCCGTAAAATAGATGCGACCTTCGGCATCCAGGCAAAGATCATTCGGTGCGTTAAAACGTTTGCCCTGATACTTGTCAGCCAACACTTCCCGCTTACCCGTTTTTACATCGTAGCGAGCCACGCAACGGCCACCGTGATCCGATCCTTCACAGGCTAACAAACGACCCTGTCGGTCAAATATCAAGCCGTTTGACTTCTTGCTGTCTGCCTGGAAGACCGTCGTCTTCTTACTGACAGGATCAAACCGCATGATCATTCCTTTATCTTCAGCCAGTGCAATGTCGGAGAAATAGATACTCCCGTCCGGAGCTACCGCTGGCCCTTCCGTTAAACCTCCTTCAATGTCCCGTGTGCGGGTAAACAACAGTTCCAATTGGGAACGTTTACCAAAGAGCCCCGCCCCGGTCGGCTTTGGCAGTGCCTCCTGAGCGCAGATCGTAGATGACACCAATACGACAAACAGTCCCGTCATGAAGGCACGCATAGCAAGCTCCTTAAATAACCACAAACATTTTCAATAGTGGCAATATTGTACCAGTCACGTCAGGGTGATACGACAAGGCTAACGCTACCAGCCAAGACGGCTAGTATTGGACCTGCTCCTTGATTAATTCGCCGTAAAGCTCCGGACGACGTGTCTTGAGGGTGTAATTCGGCAGGGCTCGTTCAGCTGCAATCGCATCAGCCGTAAGTTCAGCTACCACCATTTCATCCTCGATCACATCCCGTTGACTGCTTGCCAGTACTTCTCCATCGGGAGCAAAGAAAATCGCTCCTCCACAATGGTGTGGCTGGGCGGGCGAATCCGGGGGATACATATCGACGGTGCCAGCTCGGCCTGCCTGGTTGGCCAAGACCGCGAAACAGGCGTTTTCCCTGGCTCGCATTGCATAACAGGAAGTAAAGTAGTCGTGAGTATGCTGACGGGCAGCTGCCATCGACTCCGCGGTGTCGTCCCACATCTTGACCCGGGCAGCATGTGGCATCAACAAGACTTCAGCGCCACGCAAGGCGAGGATTCTCGCCAGTTCTGGAAACTGATTGTCGTAACAGATAATCATCCCTACCCGGCACTTGCCGATATCAAAAACCGGGATCTCTAAACCACCCTTATAGAACAAGACCTCATCTCGCGAGAGATGAATTTTCCGTTGCTTGCCAAGATAGCCATCCGGACCAACGAGTATCTGCGTATTAAAAACAATGTCCCGTTCTTTCTCACTCAACCCGATCGAGATGTGACAATTGTATTTCCTGGCGATCTCGACGACACGCTGTGTGCTGGGACCCGCGGGCACCTGTTCGGACAACTCATAGGTATTCGGAGTGCAATGGCCGACGATTTGAAGTTCCGGAAACAGTAACAGCTCGGCTCCCTGCTCAGTCGCTTGCCGGGTCCAATGCTCCACACCCTCGAGCACTCCGGAAACATCACCCAAGGGACTGTTGATACTGATGGCGGCTACTCGAATATTCTCCACGACCACTTCTCCCAAAATAACACCGGGACGTTCGACGTTGTCGATATTATCGTACCATATCGAGAAAACCGTGACCGGACCACCAGCCGCCGGTTCGGTTTATGTTAATGACTGACAACCCTCGTCATGGCTTCCCGGATATCCTAGGATGGCGTTATTCAAATTTCGAAACGTTGCGAGCCACAGCAGAGCGAAAGGGAGACCATGAAAAACTCGTTACTGGTCGCCGGCTGTCAGTTCCCGGTAGAAGCCGACATCTCGTCAAACCGCGACCATATCCTGTCCCAGATCGAGCAGGCCGCTTCCCTGGGAGCACGGATTGTCCATTTCTCGGAAACCGCCTTGTCCGGTTATGCTGGCGTCGATTTTCCAGCTATCGATGATCTTCAGTGGGATCAATTGCAGGCAGCCAGCCAGCAGGTTATGCAAGCCGCGGCCAGCCATCGCGTCTGGGTTTTACTTGGGTCCACGCACCCCTTGACCGGCAATCATCGGCCCCACAACAGCGTCTATATCATTAATGACCAGGGAGAAATCGTCGAACGCTATGACAAACGCTTCTGCACCGGCCGCCTGGAACCTGCCTGCGAGCTGGACTTATTGCACTATTCACCCGGCAACCATGCGAGCCTGTTTGAAGTCGACGGCTACTGTTGCAGCGTCTTGATCTGTTACGACTATCGTTTCCCGGAATTGTATCGCGATCTCAAGACTCGTGGAGTGGAAGTTGTTTTCCAATCGTTCCATAACGCCCGTCGCAGCCAGGCGGACCATGAAGCCTCGAATATCTGGGAGGCTGTCGTGCCAGCCACCATCATTTGCCGGGCTGCCACCAACCATTTTTGGATCAGTGCAACCAACAGTGCCACCCGCTACTCTTCTTGGGGAAATTTCTTCGTATCGCCTAACGGTGACCTCACCGGACAATTACCCGTACACGAAACAGGGATCCTGATTAGCGAAATCAATCCCGACAAAGACTACTGGGATGCTTCCGAACCCTGGCGCCAGAGTGCGATCCAGGGACAATGGCACAGTGGTGAACTCGTGCAAGACAGTCGCTCCGAGAATCGCCAGTCGCTGTGAGCCCGACAAGCGAGTCATAGCTGGTAGACTTCGTAATCGCATTCACACGGATTACCCCGACTGACATGCAACTGGCCGGCGTCCACATCCACGATGACTGAAAACACAGTTGTCCAAAACCCATTTTCGGGATGCTCGTTCGGGTGCCGGCAAATCGATTTCGGATACCCGTCGTGGTCGGCCAGGTATTGTTTCATCTCCCTGATCCCGGGATTCGTGTCGGCCTGTTGAAACAACTGGTCAATTCGGTCCTTTCGCGGTCCCGACTCAATCAACTCCGGAAACTGGCTGTTCACATCGACCAGTTCCGGGTGCAAACAGTGATTCGTATGCGTTAACTGATGATGATCCTGCAACACGTAAACCTGGTCACAGGTAACTTCCAGGTTCGCGGGACCTTGCGGCGTGGCCAGCATAATGTTGGCAGGAATGGCCCGTTGAGCGCGCTCAACCGCCTTCACCGCAGCTGCCAGGCTCTCCGTTTTATAGATGCCCCGCAGTGTAAAGTAGTGGGGGACTCCCACGTCGCGACTAGGCGCTGGCAAGGTATTCAGGCAGGCGCCCAGGCCGGCATCATTCAAGCCGATATAAGCAACCAGGCCAACCTGAGTGACACACATCATGGCCGGTTCGCCAGTCGGGCGACGGGTCACCACCATCGTGAAAGGGTCTAGCTGCGGATCGTTGTCCCAATTTTGACCCACGATGGCCCGTCTCTCCTGGGACGCGCCAGCGGCTACGGAAAAAGAAGTACACCCACCGGCAGGCTCATCGCGAAGTTGATTGCGGACCTGCAATAGCATCAGGTCCTCCAGGGAAACACCCGTGACTTCAGCGATACCTCGTAATTCCTCGACGACCTGGTCATCGTACTGTTGGGCCAGGGCCAGTGACTGCGTTGCCACCTGCAGCGCTCGCTGCCGCGAGATGCGAACCGTTTTCTGGACACTCTCCAAGGCCATTTCCGTGAAACCACGGATTTCGTCAGTGGCGGCTTCGCCCAGTTGTCTCCCCATCTCACGAGGCGACCCGGCAACCTCTACTTCCGGATAGCGCTGGCTCTTTTCTTTCATTTTGGCGCGGCCAGTATGGACTCCGCGTACCTTAACTTACCCGTCCGCCCATTGTAATACTGGAAAATAACCTGGGGGCGTGGATAGGCTACCCAGCGTGTCTGCCCCACCTGCTGTGGGTTGTTGTAAACATTGTTCAGCTGCACCACGCAATAAGTGGGGTGGGAAAGCTCATTCCTGGGAATATCATTTCGAAAATGGGTCGACCAGCGAATGTCGATCGGCCGCGGCCCGTACTGAAATCTTCCGTTGGCCGGGCGATCTCCCTCATCAGTGCTCCAGTGGTTATTCGAGTTGTGCGGTCCGGAAGCAAATTCCCAGACATTCTCGGTAATCTTGCAGACGAAACTATTATGCAAGTCGCCGGTCAATATAAAGACGGGTTGCGTTAACTTGTCCCAGGCATTGATTAACGTTTCTCGTTCGTCATAGAAAACCGTCCAGGCGTCATCCTTATTGTCTGCCCGCACCTTTCCGCCACCCACGTGAGGAATCATGAAATTAACCGAGGAGACCACGAAGAGAAAATCGGCATCGCTCGTTTTCATGCCATCGAGCAGCCACTTGCGCTGCTCCAAACCAAGCATCGAAATCCCTTTCTTGCCGGGATTCTGCTTGTCATGCATTTGTCTCTGACCACGTGTGTCGCAGACAAAAAAGTCGCAATTACTAATACGCATGCGGAAATAGGAGCGGCGACCAATCGAATACGACACACGGCCCGCTTGGGGTGGAGCCGGATCGATCTCCACGCGGTTCCGATCCAACACCTTGACGATTCGATAGACGCCAGCACTGGGATGTCCACCAACGCCATCGAGTTCATTCTCGTTGACACCAGCGGTCACGCCGCCCCAGTGAATGTGCAAGTTACTGGCCTGGGCCAAATCCAGCCGGGTAAAATCCGCCTTCCGATCCGTCAACACATTCTTGCCGCCGGCCACCTCAGCCAAACCGAAATGTACTGGCTGCTTGAAAGAAGTTGGGTTGCTCCAACCCAGGTAGTCATACCAGGCACGAACCCCGATGTCTCGAAAAACAGCTCGGCGATCCCGCAAGCCCGGACTGCCAGCTCCCCAGACATCATTGAGGATTTCGTGATCGTCATAGGTAAAGAAAGAGGGGATCTGCCGGTGCCAACGAGCCAGGTTCGGTCCCTGATCGAGGAAATGCTTGTAATTCTGCCAGACACCTACCATGGTGGGAGCCACCTGCAGAACCTCCGGAAGTTTTTCGGGAGTTTCTCGCACCTGATCTAACCACTGCTGTGGTTGATAGAGG
Source organism: Pirellulaceae bacterium (assembly GCA_046583015.1). Classification (GTDB taxonomy): domain Bacteria; phylum Planctomycetota; class Planctomycetia; order Pirellulales; family Pirellulaceae; genus JAZADA01. Next base: position 6,142 of record JAYGDG010000765.1, read on the forward strand.
CGCTGCGACTCGTAGAGCCAGTCACCATTAAGAATGGCAAAGTGGATATTGTCCTTAAGTTCTGCCAGCATGGTCTTAAAAGTCGGCAGGGCCGGGCCCACGCTATGAAATGGATTCTGGTTGTTACCACAAGCGTATTCAAACTTAAAATTAAACAGTCCGCGCGGATTGAGTTGGGGATGAAGATGGTCTGCCGCATCTGGCAAGGTCCGAAAAGAACCGGAGCGTCCAGTTTTTTCGACGCGACCGTTGGTTGCCTTGGCATCCAGGATAACAACCCGGTAGTAATACTTCGTGTCCGCCTTTAACCCCTCGATCAACGCCCAGCCGGTATTGTCATGCGAGAGGGAGGTGGACACTGGCTTGGACTCCTGGTCCAAGGAAGCAGCCGTCACACCATATCGAACCACGAACTGGCCACTGCGGCGTGTTCGTGCCCAGACACCGATATGATGACTTCCCAATCGCCCCAGGATGGGGCCGTGGGTCACGTGATTTACCGATTCATGCTGTGCCCTAAGGGGAGCACCGGCCAGGCCCATCGAGAGCCCTAGCATTATCACCATCACTCGCCTGGTATATCGACTCATCGAAGCTTCTCCTGTTTGCGAATGTTTCCTCACACTATTAATCACACTCCGGGCTACTGGTCTTCACAGATGCTTGTTGCCAGTATTTACCCTGCCATGAATCACGCCGCTGCCACTCGGTCTCAACTGCCGTACGAATGGCTGATTTGTCCGTACACCACTCCGGCCCAACCAAGTAATCCGGTGGGGCATCGCCCGATATTCTCTCCACGACCATAGCTGGCGACAACACTTCAAGAAAATCTACCAGCATGGTTACGTAATCGTCGCGCCCCATCAATCGGATTTCACCCTCCGCAACCTGGTCCCCTAACGGGGTATTGCGGACCGCGTAAAGATTATGAATCTTTACGGCGTCGACACCAAGGCGGTTGATTTCCAGCGCTGTTTCCATCATATCATCATGACTTTCTCCGGGTAGCCCCAGGATCACATGGGCACAAATCTCGAATCCACGGTTCCGACTCCGCTCAATGGCATCGACAGACACGTCGTGGTGATGTCCGCGATTCATCCAATCGAGCGATTTGTCGTGGCACGTTTGCAGGCCATATTCAACGGACAAGTATGTCCGTTGGGCAAACTCCTCAAGCAGGTCCAACACTTCGTCGGGCACACAATCAGGACGCGTGCCGATTGCCAGCGCCACAACTTGGGGGTGAGCGAGTGCCTCCTCATAAAGGGGCCGCAGCACATCGACCGCCGCATAAGTATTCGTTGCCGGTTGAAAATAGGCCATGAAATGATCGCACCGATAACGCCGCTTCAGTCCCGTGATACCGTGGTCGATCTGTTCACGAATCGACTGTCGCGGGATCCTGCGACTCGGGCTAAAACTGCGATTGTCGCAGAAGGTACAGCCACCGGTGGTGACGGTGCCGTCAACATTGGGGCAGGTGAAGCCCGCATCAATGCTCACCTTTTGAACACGGTGTCCAAACCTCTCGCGCAAGAATGCATTGTAAGCAAAGTAACGTAAACCCTGGGATCGCCAGTCGATTTGGCCATTCACTACGGTCACCGGTAAAAAATATTCCGTTGACTGAACTCTATCACTTAACTAAACTTACCCTAACTGTCGAAAGGACTAATAACCACTCCAGGCTCGTTTATTAACCTACCAGCGGGTCGTCCAGCGGCTTGACGCGAGCCGAGAACAGGCATCTTAAGCCACCCAGGTGCGCTTCACAAGAGACAACAATATGTTCGGTAAATTGATTCCTCAAGGTGGCGGCGATCCCATCCCCTTGGTGAAAAAGAAACTGCTGATCGGCCGCCGAGAAAGTTGCGACGTCGTCTTGAGGTTCAGCAACGTGTCAGCCCATCACTGCCAGTTGACCGTTGAACACGGATACTGGTTCGTCAAAGACTTGAACAGCCGCAACGGCACACGCGTCAACGGCAGTCGAATCGAACGCAAACGACTGGATCCCGGCTCCCATCTTCGCATCGCCAAGCATATTTACGAAGTTGCGTATTCACCGACAGATCTGGGAGCGGCCGGCCCGCCACCACCAGACGAAGAGGTTTTCACCCAAATACTCAACCGTTCACTGCTAGCACGTGCCGGACTGGTAAGTCCGGACAATCCGGGCAAAAACAGGGCCTCCACGGCGGCCAGCCAGGATGATACCGTGGGAGACTGATCTGTTCAGTCCTCAACGGGCCCCTGGGCGCGACTGGGCAACGCTACTCTCCTCTGCTAAATTCGACCAACAACTGTCTTCGAAGGGTCACTCTAACAGACGGGGAAAGTCACGATGTCGCAAGAGCAGATGACGCCAGGGGGCAAGCTGGCACATACGGTCTACTTTACATTAACCGATGCCAGTAGCGAGCGCATCGAGGAGTTAATCTCAACCTGCCAGCACTTCCTGTCTGGACATCCGGGAACCGACTAC
>JAYGDG010000838.1:0-6894 GCA_046583015.1 Pirellulaceae bacterium
TGGACCCAAGACGATTGACAATGACGTCGGGGACAGCGAATTTAAACTGATTGATCACACGCCCGGTTACGGTTCCACGGCAAAGTACTGGATGCATGCTGTCCAGAATGCCAACCAGGAGAACCAGGGCTCTTGCCCGGCTGACCCCGTCCTGGTGTTGCAGGCGATGGGCCGCAAGATTGGATTTATTCCGGCGGCAGCTCGACTGGCCGACCCTGAACGACAACTGCCGCTGCAAATCTACCTGGCCGAAAGCTCCTGTACGCTGGAACAAATGGCAGACCAGGTGAACGATCAACTGCGCCGAGATGGACGCTGCCTGGTCGTCGTGAGTGAAGGGTTTGACGTGGGGAGCCTCGGGGAACGGGCAGATTCCTTTGGACATACCCAATTCAGTGCCAGCGAGGTGACGGCCGCACAACTGGTAGTCAATTACTTGAACCACCATGGGTTGGCTGCTCGCGGATCCGCTCGGGCAAATGTGCCAGGTACTGATCAGCGGCATTCGATGGCCTATGCTTCTACGGTTGATTTGGAAGAAGCCTACCAGGCTGGTCGTAAAGCGGCTGAACTGGCAGCCAGCGGTGAGAGTGGGTACATGGCCACCATTTTACGCAACGAGGGACCGGATTATAGTGTTCGCTATGACAAGGTGCCGTTGCAGCAGGTTGCCAACAGCGAGCGGACATTTCCAGCGGACTGGATTACTGAAAACGGTACCGACGTAACCGATGACTTTGTCCGCTATGCGAGGCCACTGATCGGCGACGAGATGCTCCAGTTGCCTCTGCAGGATGGACGGCAACGGCTCACACAATTTGAGCCAGTTTATGCGACCGCCCAGTTGCCAGCGTATGTGCTGCAAGCAGAAAGAACTTGAAACCAACCTGGGACAGACAAGACGGAAAGAAGTGAATGTACGAAATAACGCCCAAGTATGATTTCCTGGTAGGAATTGACTCCGATGGTTGTACCTTTGACACGATGGAATTGAAGCACAAGGAGTGTTTTATTCCCCACACGGTCAATTTCTACGAGTTGCAGGCGGTCAGTAAATACGCTCGTGAAGCAGCTGAATTCGTAAACCTGTATTCTAAAAGTCGCGGGATCAACCGCTTCCCCGCCCTGGTCGAGACCTTGCAGTGGTTGCAGAAACGCCCGGAGGTTGCGGCGCGGGGGATCACGATTGAAGTGCCCCGGGCCGTTGAGCAGTGGATTGCAGAAGAGAGCAAGTTGGGGAATCCCACCCTGACTGAAAAAGTGGCTGCCACGGGAGATTCTGAACTGCAACGGGCACTGGACTGGTCTCTGGCGGTGAACGAGACCATCGCTCGTACCGTTCGCGGAGTGCCCCCGTTTCCCTGTGTGCGAGAGAGCCTGGTCCGCTTGCAGGGTCAGACAGATATGCTCGTTTGCAGCGCCACACCCAACGAAGCTCTCACGGCTGAATGGACCGAACACGAGATGGACCAGTACGTGGAGGCGATCTGCGGCCAGGAATCCGGCAGCAAGAAGGAGACCTTGTCTAATGCGGCCCACTATGCCCCGGACCATACCCTGATGATCGGAGACGCACCGGGAGACTGCCGAGCAGCGGAAGCGAACAACTGCCTGTTCTTTCCGATTAATCCGGGAGAAGAAGAAGCCAGCTGGCAGCGATTCCTGGACGAAGGAATCGATAAATTCCTGAAGCAGGAGTTTTCCGGAGATTACCAGCAGCAATTGTTGGCTGAATTTGACAGCTACTTACCAGCACAACCACCCTGGCCCGTGAACGGCTGAGCAAGGCAACCAGCGAGCCAGTTTTTAGTTCCTTTACTACTTTACTTCCACGCAGAGAGTTCTATCTATGTCTGAGTTGGCGGATTTTGGTTTGATTGGTTTGGCTGTCATGGGTGAGAACCTGGCGCTCAACGTGGAGAGTCGAGGTTTTCGAATCGCGGTCAATAACCGAACGGTTGAAAAAGTTGATCAATTGCTTAGTGGGCGGGCAGCTGGCAAGAACTTCATTGGCTGCCACAGCCTGGAAGAACTGGTGCAAAGCGTGGCGGCCCCGCGCAAGATCATGATGCTGATCAAAGCCGGACCAGCCGTCGACAAACTGATCGATCAACTCATTCCCCTGATGTCGCCTGGTGATGTGATCATCGATGGTGGCAATACCCATTTTGCCGATACCGAACGGCGGACCGAGCATGTCGAGGCGCAAGGGCTACTCTATGTTGGTACCGGGGTTTCCGGTGGTGAAGAAGGGGCTCTCAAAGGTCCCAGCATGATGCCCGGCGGTAGCGAGGCCGCCTGGCCCCTGGTGCGACCGATCTTCCAGGCAATCGCTGCCAAGGTGGGACCGAATGAAGATATTTCCTGTTGTGAATGGGTCGGGCCGCGTGGTGCGGGTCATTACGTCAAGATGGTTCACAACGGCATTGAATATGGTGACATGCAATTGATCTGCGAGGCTTACCATATGCTGCGTGATGCAGTCGGACTCAGTAACGACCAGTTGTACGAGACGTTTGCCACCTGGAACGCCGGCGAGTTGCAGAGTTACCTGATCGAGATTTCCCGAGACATCTTCAGTGTGGCAGATGAAGAAGGGGATGGTTTCCTGGTCGATAAAATCCTGGATGTGGCCGGCGCCAAGGGGACTGGTAAGTGGATGAGCCAGCTGGCACTGGACCTGGGAGTTCCCAGTACACTGGTGACAACGGCCGTTTATGCACGTAGCCTGTCGGCCATCAAGGAAGCGCGGGTCCGAGCCAGCGAAGTGCTTAGCGGTCCGGCCGCTGCACCATTGGAAATCGACTCGGACGAGCAGCGCGGCGAGTGGGTCGAGGCAATTCGCCAGGCACTCTATGCGTCTAAGATCTGCAGCTACGCGCAAGGATTCGTGCAATTGCAGGCAGCCGCCAAGGAACATGGCTGGCCACTGAATTACGGCGACTGTGCCCTTCTCTGGCGAGGTGGATGTATTATTCGGGCCCAGTTCCTGGACCGAATTAAGGAAGCGTTTGATGAACAACCGGAGCTGGAAAACTTGTTGCTGCACCCTTACTTCAAACAGGTGGTCGAAGAAGCCCAGGCCAGTTGGCGAAAAGTAGTGATCCTGGCAACCGAACTAGGTATCCCGGTACCGGCCTTTAGTACGGCCCTGGCCTACTACGATGCTTATCGCAGCGAGCGGTTACCGGCAAACTTGTTGCAGGCCCAGCGAGATTACTTTGGGGCACATACATTTCAGCGCGTCGATCGGGACGGTACGTTTCATGCCGACTGGCTCGGTTTGCGGCGAGACCCGGATGATTCGTAACAACCAAGTTTCACTCGAGAACTATTCACACAAGGTAACCTGAACATGTCAACAGAATTTGTGCAAAAACTATTCGGCCTGGATGGCCAGGTTGCTGTCGTGATTGGTGGTACCGGAGTACTCGGTGGAGCCCTCTGCGAAGGACTGGCCCAGGCGGGGGCAACCGTGGTGGTTGCTGGCCGCAGCGAGGAACGTGGCCAGGAGCGGGTGGTTGCTATTGAAGCACTGGGTGGGCAGGCGCAATACAGCAGTGTGGATGTCACCAGCCGGGAATCGATGCAACAATTGCTCGCTGGCGTGTTAGAGCAACATGGCCAGGTCGATATGCTGGTCAATTGTGCCGGCGTTAATTCCGCCGTTCCCTACGAAGAAATCGCCGATGACGATTGGGATCGTATTTTTCAAGGAAACGTGGCGGCGACGCACAAGGGCTGCCAGATTTTCGCAGCCCAGATGGCAACGCAGGATCAGGGCGGATCGATTTTGAATGTGGGGAGCGTGACTGCCCATTTGCCACTGTCGCGTGTCTTTGCGTACTCGGCCTCCAAGGCTGCCGTGGTCAATTTGACGAAAAATGTTGCCCGTGAATATGCGACCCGGGGTGTGCGAGTTAATGTGCTCTGTCCCGGTTTCTTTCCAGCCGAGCAAAACCGTAAGATCCTGGACCAGGAGCGTGTGGACAACATCATGGCCGGCACTCCGATGCAGCGATTCGGGGAGCCCCAGGAACTGGTCGGTGCCGCGATACTGCTGCTGTCGCGTGAGGCGGGCAGTTTTGTCACCGGTTGTGAACTGTACGTCGATGGCGGCTTTACCGGCATGCGGTTTTGAACTACCGGCCCGTTCCGAACCGACGCTGCCTAGCGGCGGATATCAGACCGGCTGATCAGGCTCTTTAAGTATTGGCCGTATTCATTGCCGATGTCGTCGGCCAGTTGGCGTAACTGGTCCTCTTCGATGAACCCCTTGTGGTAAGCGACTTCTTCCAGGCAGGCAATCTTTAGCCCTTGCCGTTGTTCAATGGTCTGGACAAAGTCGGCTGCCTGGATCAACGATTCGTGCGTGCCCGTATCTAACCAGGCAAAGCCACGCGTAAAACATTCCACCCGCAACTGGCCTTTCTGGAGATATTCACGATTGAGGTCCGTGATTTCCAGTTCGCCACGAGTCGAGGGTTTCAGGTTGGCTGCCAGTTCCACCACCTGGTTGTCATAGAAATAGAGTCCCGGGACGGCAAAATCGGATTTTGGCTCGCTCGGTTTCTCTTCCAGCGACAAGACGTTACCGGCGGAATCGAATTCAACCACGCCGAACTGGCTAGAATCCTTGACCGGGTAACCGAAAATCGTGGCCCCTTGCTCGTGCGATGTGGCACGAGCCAGCATCGTTTGAAATCCTTGCCCGTAAAAAACGTTGTCACCCAGGATCAGGGCAACGTGATCCGATCCAATAAACTGCTCCCCGATAATGAAAGCTTGCGCCAGCCCCTCAGGCTTCGGTTGCTCGGCATATTGAATATCGAGGCCCAGTTGCTGCCCGTTACCGAGTAGTCTCTCGTAATTAGGCAGGTCCTGCGGAGTTGAGATTAACAACAATTCACGAATGCCAGCTAACATCAGCGTCGACAGCGGATAGTAGATCATCGGCTTGTCGTAGATCGGCAGCAGTTGCTTGCTCATCACCTTCGTCAGCGGGTAGAGTCGCGATCCGGATCCACCAGCCAGGATAATTCCCTTGTTGAAATGCGATGTTGCGGTCATGGCCGGGGTTACTCCTCTGCGTCCTCGTTGCGTCCCAGTCCCAGTCGCTGGCCACGATAAACACCCGAGGTGACCCGCTCAATCCATGTTGGATTATCGAGGTACCACTGGACCGTATCGTGCAAGCCGGATGCCAGGTTGTGTTGGGGTTGGAAACCTAGTTCGGATTCAATTTTTTGACTGTCGATGGCATAGCGCCGATCGTGGCCCGGCCGATCCGGCACGAAGGTGATCAAGTCACTGAGTGACTTTCCGGCTGCTTCACTTGCCAGTTCTTCAACCGTACTGCAAATCTGGTTGACGATCTCGAGGTTGGTTTTTTCACAGTTTCCACCGATGTTATAGACTTCACCAATGCGCCCTTCTGTTAGAACCAGTTGCAGGGCACGGCAATGATCTTCCACGTGCAGCCAGTCTCGTACGTTTTGACCATCGCCATAAATGGGCAGTGGCTTTCCCTGCAGGGCGTTGAGGATCATCAGCGGAATCAGCTTCTCCGGAAACTGGTAGGGACCGTAGTTGTTCGAGCAGTTGGTGATCACTGTCGGCAGTTCAAAGGTATGGTGATAAGCCCGCACGAAATGGTCCGAGGCGGCCTTGGAAGCAGAGTAGGGAGAGTTGGGCTGGTAGGGACTGGTTTCGCTGAACTTGCCTTCGGCCCCCAGCGATCCATAGACCTCGTCGGTGGAGATATGGAGAAAGCGGAAAAGAGCCTGTTCGTCTGCGGACAGTTGTTTCCAGTAGTGCAGCGAGGCGTCGAGTAATTCGAACGTGCCACCAACATTGGTTTGCAGGAAAGCGGCTGGACCCTCAATTGAGCGATCCACGTGGGATTCCGCGGCCAGGTTGGCAATCAACTGCGGAGAGAAATCAGCCAGGACCTTTTCTACCGCTGCCCGATCGGTGATGTCTCCCTGGGCAAAATCGTAATTGTCGGCTGACTCCACGGACTGCAGAGAATCCAGGTTGCCGGCGTAAGTCAGCTTGTCAAAGTTGACCACGTGATAGTCGGCCTGGTTGACCAGTTGGCGCACCAGGCAACTGCCAATAAAACCTGCTCCGCCAGTGACTAGGATAGTAGGCATGAGACCCGAAAAATGAAAAGGTGCTGGTTAACCAGCGGTCAGGAAGCGTAATTCCTTATAGTTTTAGTGTAACTGCCGACTCCAAAACTGAGAACAACTTGGTTTAGTAGACTTGCACCGACCAGCGAACTGCCGACATATTCGTTCGGTACGTGATGAGCCCCGAAATGGTTTTGGGTTGGTTGGAAGTGGCAGTAAAAGGGCTGTTTTTAAGAGCCCAGCGGCAGTATGCGCTGTCGCGGTTGCCAGGATGCGTTAGAATGGACCCCGTTGTATCCAGAGTTTTTTCCGAAAATGCCAGTTGATTGGTTCAAGGGAGAGGGTGATGACCAGAGCGATTTTAGCGATTGTTTGTGGACTCGTGGTTTGTGTTGGATCCCCGCTCCAGGCGGATTGGCCGACCTATAAAAGCTCTCCTGCCCGCGTTGCGGCGACGCCGCAAAAACTGGCTCGGCAGTTAAGCTTGCGATGGGTTTATTCGACGCCAACTGCCCCGAAATTAGCCTGGTCTGGCCCGCGGGAAGAACCGATCGAAGGCAGGCTGATGCGTCACCGGGTCGATTATGATCGGGCCCTGGATGTTGTCAGCGCCGGTGGACGCCTGTTCTTCGGCTCATCGGTGGATCACAACCTCTATTGCGTGAATGCTACGACAGGCAAGTTTCTTTGGACCTTTTACACGGATGGTCCCATTCGCCTGGCTCCCACGGTGGCCGATGGTAAAGTCTACTTTGGTTCC
>JAYGDG010000855.1:0-4828 GCA_046583015.1 Pirellulaceae bacterium
ACGATATGGTAAGGGCCATACCGATCGTTATGGTGACGGGGCTCCCCGCAACAACCAGCATTTCCTGATGGCTCGTCGACTTGTCGAGGCAGGCTGTCGCGTCGTGACTCTTAACTTTGGACGTTGGGACTTCCACAGCAATAATTTCTCCGAGGCTCGCAACACCCACCTCCCCTATTTCGACCAGGCACTCTCCGCACTGATTGAAGATATCTACCAGCGCGGGCTTGGTGATGACGTGTCGGTGGTCGCCTGGGGTGAGTTTGGGCGGACACCCAGGATCAACAAGAACGCTGGCCGTGATCACTGGCCACAGGTCGGTGGTGGCCTGGTGGCTGGCGGCGGTATGCGAACCGGCCAGGTGATTGGTGCAACCGACAAGCACGCCGGTCATCCGGTAGAACGCCGTACCCATTTTGGTGAAGTCATTGCAACTCTTTATCACCAGATGGGGATCAATCCCCGAACAACCACGGTCCCCGATCTTAGCGGTCGACCCCAGTACGTGGCGGATCACGATCCGATGCCGGAACTGATCTCCTGAAAGGGTCTCCTGAAAGGGTCCTAGGCTGCCCGACGCCCTGGCCAGCAGGTCCTGGCTACCTTCTTTAAAGAACCCACGACTTTCAAGCCGCTGCGCCCCAAGCGATAAAGGAGCGGGGCGCGAATGCAGTGTCCTTTAAACAGTCCTGTCTTGGAAGATGCCGGCTGATAATAGCGAAACCGTTTCCCAAAGGTTGCAAAGTAATAGCCGTAGAGTAGCGCTGGTTCACGATCTTTCGGTTCCAACTGGCGTGACAACAGGTCGGGTAATTCATCAACCGATCGCGGGTTATAAGTTGCCTCCAGGTTCTGATAAAAGCAGCTTCCCACCAGCACCGATGGCGTTCCCCAGTAGACACTTTCAATCCCGAGCGACGACCCAAAGGTCAGAACCGTATCGGCGGCCTGCGCCAGCGTGTAACTCGAGATGGGGGATTCCGGGTCGATAATCGTAAAGTGGGGCCCCACGAGTTCTCTGAGTTGACGCGTACTCTCGTTAGAAACCCCTGTCAGGTTGGGATGCATGCGAACGTAAAGATGGAGGTCCTGGGCCCGCGAGGCGGTTTGCTCCAGGATCCATTTCAATCCCTGCTCCTGATCTTCAAAAAGCGGGTTTTCCCATTCCTTTCCGATGGCAGCAAACTCGTCCGACGAGGAAGTAAAACAGGCAATATTGTGGACCGAGTCGTCCCACGCCTCCGGTAACTTGCCAAGTTGCTGGCTCTTGATGAAGCGGTTCTTCTCAACGTCCGGACAGGCACGGGCTTCAAACCAGTCACTGGCAATCTTGACCCGCTGCTCGTACGTGTGAGGTGAATTTTCCCAGAGCTGCTGGATGTCTTTCTCCCGGCACTCAATATTGTGAGGGAACGCATTCTCCGTGAGAGAATAGTGATGTTCGTCACAACCGACTTCTGACACGTAGACAGGAATACCCTCACGTTCACAAGCTCGCAAAGCTGCCCGCATGGGCGCCATACGCCCATTGAAAAGATAGACACGGTCAGGTGACTTATCCCGTAACAGGTTCAAGAATCCGAAATAAACAAAAGCTGCTGCTCTCGACATGCGGCCAATCGCAACAGCCTCCGCAGTTACATCGATGTCCGGATTGCGACGTAAAGTAATGATCGATGAGAGAACCGCATATCCGATATCAAAATTGTCCAGGACCAGCGATTCCAGTTCGGTGACCGTGGAGAGCTCTTCATCGAATCGTTCGATCCGAGATCGGTCTGCAGGCTTAATCAAATCAGCTAAACGGACAACCGCCAGTCCTGGAGAAAGTTGCCGATGCCCACTCTGACGCCGACCAATACATTTCAAACAGTTCTGCAACAAATGCTGTTCGTTGTAATCACAACTTTCCAGGTCGTAATCACACACGACCGCCGAAACCTGGTCACCGGCAACCAAATGCTGCTCAATAATCTCCAAGTCCGTCGCTAAGAATGTAGTAAAGCCACCATAGGGGCTAAACACGAGCACGTTCATCGATGAATCCCTCTCAGGACGCTGAGCGGCCAAGGATGGCAACTGCCAGCATTGACCTTTATTTTCCGAGTCAGCGTACCGAAACGCGAGCAAATAGAGCAAGACCGAAAAGCTGCTAGCACCGGAGGGCGGTCGACGCGGGCCCGCTGGAATCTGAGAACTGACCTAGGTCGGTAAGATCGGCCGGATTATATTACTTCAGCCAACTCCCCTGATGATTTCGGGCGGTTTTTCCCACCGTCCGCACTATCCTCCGCAAGGATAGCGTGGGGCAGTCAACCAAGCGCGTTCTCGACGGCAGGATGCCAGCGGCAACAAGAACGCACACATTCATGAAGGCAGGCAGGGACGCGATGAAGCTATTTAATGACCAGTCACTTAGCGGCCAGTCGCTGGTCGGTAGTGACATTCTGATCACGGGCGGCACCGGTTCCTTTGGGAAGAAGTGTGCCCAGACGTTGCTCAAGCACCACAATCCGCGACGACTGGTTATTTTCAGTCGCGACGAGCAGAAGCATGTCGACATGGCTCGCACTCTGTTTCCGCCGAGCGAGTACCCCCAGATTCGGTACTTTATCGGTGACGTGCGTGACTACGATCGTTTGCGGCGAAGCCTGCAGGGGATTGATTACGTGGTTCATGCGGCGGCCATGAAGCATGTTGACATGGCGGAATACAACCCGCAGGAGTGCATTCACACAAACATCCTGGGCGCCGAAAATATGATCAATGCTTGCCTGGATTGTGGAGTCAAGAAACTGGTTGGACTTTCCACGGACAAGGCAGCCAGTCCCATTAATCTTTACGGCGCCACCAAGCTGTGCAGTGACAAGTTGTTTGTATCGAGCAATTCACTCAGTGGTGCCGATGGCTGTCGGTTTGCGGTGGTTCGCTACGGCAACGTCTTTGGTTCCAACGGTTCGGTGGTTCCTTTTTTCCTCCGTCAGCGGCACACGGGCACCTTGCCGATCACCGACGAGCGGATGACACGTTTTATTATTACTCTTGAGCAGGGTGTTAACTTCGTGCTGCAAGCTTTCGATCGCATGGTGGGTGGTGAAATATTTGTCCCAAAAATACCAAGCATCAAGATCATAGATATTGCCAACACGGTTGCTCCCGAGTGCGACACCAAGATTATCGGAATTCGTCCGGGTGAAAAACTTCACGAGTGCATGATTCCGGTCGACGAGGCTCGGCAAACACTCGAGTTTGACGACCACTTTGTCATTGAGCCGGCCAGTGCCAGTTGGCCCCGTAATGCAGACTGGATTGCCCAGGGAGTTCCCTGTCCCAATGGCTTCTGTTATTCCAGCGACAACAATACGCACTGGCTCACGAAGGCAGAACTGCAGGAGATGATTCGTCCCTTTGCAGAGACCGCAGCCGAATCTAGTAATACTCCTCCCCAGCAATCCGCTGCCTGAGAGGTCACGATGGCGCCATCCGATCATTCATCGGAACCTTTCTTGCCCTATGGACGGCAATCGATTGACGAAGCTGATATTGCTGCCGTGGTGGAAGTTCTCCGGTCCGACTGGCTCACCACCGGTCCGACCGTCGCTCGATTCGAGCAGCAAGTAGCCCAATTTGTTGGCACCCAGCAGGCTGTTGCGGTCAGCAGCGGGACAGCTGCCCTGCACTGCCTCATGCATGCCCTCGAGATCGGACCCGGAGACGAGGTGATCGTACCAACCATCACCTTTGCTGCCTCGGCAAACTGCGTTCTCTTTCAAGGGGCCCGGCCAATCCTGGTCGATGTTGATCCTGGCACCCTCTGTATCGATCCCGCGGCGGTGGAAGCAGCCATCACACCACAAACACGAGCCGTGGTGGCCGTCGACTTCGCCGGTCAACCGTGCGATTACGATGCCCTGGCGGCCATCTGTCAGCAACATCAACTGCATCTGGTCAGTGACGCCTGCCATTCGCTAGGAGCCAGCTACCAGGGGCGCCCTGTGGGACAGCTGGCCAAAATGACCGCCTTTAGTTTTCACCCGGTGAAAGCTCTTACCACCGGTGAAGGAGGTGTCGTCACCACCGACGATAGCAAGCTTGCCGACAGCATGCGTTCGTTCCGTAATCATGGCATCGATACCGATCACCGGCAGCGGCAGCAGGCGGGCAACTGGCATTACCAGGTCACGAAGCTGGGCTTCAATTACCGGCTTACCGACATCCAGTCAGCGCTGGGAATCAGTCAACTGCAACGATTCCCGGACTTCTTAACGCGCCGCCGCGAGATCGCCGCTCAATATGATAAAGCGTTTTCATCGTTGGCAGGAATTGAACCGCTGGACTTGCAAGCCAACAGCGAACATGCCTATCACCTCTACGTCATCCGTCTCAAGGCAGCCGAGTTGGGCATCGATCGACGCGCCGCCTTTGAGCAACTGCGAAGCCTGGGCCTGGGAGTGAATGTCCATTACATTCCCTTGCACCTGCACCCGTTCTACCAGCAGCAGCTGGGAACGGGGCCGGGCGACTGTCCTGTTGCCGAAGCAGCCTATGAAGAAATACTCTCCCTCCCCATCTTTCCGGCAATGGACGCTGCCGACATCGCTCGGGTCGTTGATGCCCTCAGAGGTCTCACGTCTAGCTCAGGCCAACAAGCTGCCTGACTGCTTTAGCGCAACCAGAACTGGCTAGCCCGTGGAGCCTGGTAACGGACGTCCAGGTGCGTTGTCTGCAGGCGTTTTTCCCCCGCCGCCAGGCTTTTCATACCAGCTTCTACCAGTCCGCTCGTCAGCAAGGTCCGCTCCACCGGGTAAGCTGCCTTACCGGTCAGGAA
>JAYGDG010000016.1:0-1805 GCA_046583015.1 Pirellulaceae bacterium
CCATTTGTTCGGATTTCCTGGCGCGATCAGTCAGTTGCTCCAGCTGTTCGGCAATCGCCTTCAACATCTTTTCCAGTTTCTCGATCGAGAGGTTTGCCGGATTGACAGCATCTAGTTGTTTGAGAACCTGTTGCAGATCGTTATTCTTGGCCATGGAAGCACCTGTCAGATTAAGGACCTTGAATCCTTGCTGGTGAGTGATCGCTTTGTTCTTGTAGAGATGATAACCTGCAGGGAAACACATTTGCAGCAGCGAAGGAAAACGAAATGTCAGAGATTCTATCTAAAGTCATGGCTCCCTTGTTGTTGCTGATCACACCAACTTGCCTGGTGGCAGCCGAATTGAACGTCATGACGTTCAATATTCGTTACGACAACCGGGGCGATGGCCTGGATAATTGGCGTTACCGGGCTGCCAGCGTGGCCGGCATGTTTGCGACTCATGATGTGGCAGTCGCTGGCCTGCAGGAAGTGCTGTATCGTCAACTGGGCGAACTCAAGAAACGCCTTCCCCAGTACGAATCAGTCGGTGTGGGACGCGAGGATGGCAAGCAAAAGGGGGAATACGCGCCCATTTTTTATCGCAAAGATCGACTGGTCCTGGAACGTCACGATACCATTTGGCTGTCGAAGACACCTGGCCGGCCGGGCAGTAAAAGCTGGGACTCTTCGCTGCCCCGGATCGCAACGCTGGCCTGGTTGAAGGAGAAGGAGGGGGACCAGCGCTGGCTGATCGTCAATACTCACTTTGATCATCGAGGTGCCGAGGCGCGTCGAGAAAGTGCCGCGCTCATTGCCCGCCATGTCAAGCGGGTGAGTCACCTGGACCAATTGCCGGTGGTCGTGATGGGTGACTTGAATTGCTTGCCGAACTCCGAACCATACAAGAACCTCCTGCGAGGTGAGTTCAAGGATGCCCTCCTGCAGTCCAAGACAAAGCACCAGGGCCCTATGTCCAGTTGGAACGGGTTTGGGAAAGCCGTCGTACCGGGACGACGAATTGATTTTATTTTCGTGGGCCCGCGTCTCAAAGTGTTATCACACAAGATTGATGCCAGCCAGTTCAAGGGCCGTTTTCCCTCCGACCATTGTCCAGTCATCGCCCGCCTTAGCCAGCCTTAAGATGGTTGCTAGTTAGTTATTGATTCTAATGAGAGAGACGATTCATGATTCTTAATCACTTGGTTTTGGTCCGGAAACAGAAGATCATCTGCCTGCTGGCCTGGGCCTGCCTGTTGGGGACGAGCGGCAAGTTGGCTGCTGCCAAGCCGAACATCCTGTTTGTCGTGGTCGACGACCAGTCTCCCTTTGATTTGAAAATCTACAATGATAAGTCCTCCTTGCAGACACCCAACATCGACTCTCTGGCTCGCGAAGGAATGGTCTTCGACAGGGCGCATCACATGGGTGCCTGGGTCGGGGGAGTTTGCACTCCGTCGCGGCATATGATCATGAGTGGCCGAACGGTCTGGCACATTCCCGATCGGGGAAAGCGGAGATTAAATCCCAATGCCGCCGATCCGTCACGTGTTCCTCCGAATTTGGCCAACAACACGCTGGCCGCGGTCTTTAACCGTGCCGGCTACGATACGATGCGGACCTGCAAACGGGGTAACAGCTACGATGCAGCTAATGCCCAGTTTACCGTTGTGCGGGATGCTACCAAGCGTGGTGGTACGGACGAAACCGGTAGCGCCTGGCATGCCGAACAGGTGTTGGAGTATCTCAACGATCGCCAGGCCAGCAAGGATGCCGATCCGTTCCTGATTTACTTCGGGTTTTCCCACCCCCACGACAAGCGCGAT
>JAYGDG010000089.1:0-5019 GCA_046583015.1 Pirellulaceae bacterium
TGGTCGCGGTTTTCCTTGCTCGATCGCATCCCCCTCTTGTTGCTGGTCACCATCATGATGTTTGCGGCTTGGGCCTGGGGTTGCATTTTGCTGAGGCCCCTGAGAATTTCTTCCGAACTGTTCCCTGCGGAGCGGAAATTATTCTCGCTGGCGGTTGGCTTGAGTTTCCTGTCACTCTGTACCCTGGCGTTAGGTTGGGCCGGTTTGTTGCAGGTGGGCAGTGTGTTTCTTGTCGTGCTAGGCGTTGCCCCGTTGCTAGAAGTGGTCTTGCGCAGGTGTTCTTCCCAGCCGGCCCAGCCAGCACGCCGGTTAACTCCAGCGGAGGGTAGTTTGTCACGGCGCTGGTTGTGGCTGCTGCTTCCACTGGCACTCATTGTCTTATGGGGAGCCATGTTGCCACCGCAGGATTTCGACGTGCGGGAATACCACTTGCAGGTTCCCAAGGAGTGGTACCTGAACGGGCGTGTTGAGTTTCTGCCTCACAATGTTTATGGGAATATGCCGCTTGGCTCTGAAGTGTTGAGTATTCCCGCGATGGCGGTTTGGCCGGGTGAGAACGACTGGTGGTGGGGCGCGCTGGTTGGCAAGACGATCCTGGCTTCCTTTGGCTTGCTCACTGCCTGGGCCGTATACCTGTTCGGCTGCCGCTGGTTTTCTAGTACCGCTGCGCTCGTTTCTACAATTGTCTTTCTCGGTACGCCCTGGGTCTTGTACGTTTGCATGAACGGGCTGGTGGAGGTAGCCGTGGCCTTCTACGGTTTGATGGCGCTCTATGCGACACTACTTTGGCGCCAGCAACCGGAGCGTCTGGCCTGGGCTGGCCTGGCGGGATTCCTGGCCGGCAGTGCGGTGGCTTGCAAGTATCCGGCAATGCTACTGGTTGTCTTTCCGCTGTTGATTTACCTGGCAATCCAAGCTGGTCGTCGCAGGCCGGCAGTATTAGCCGTTTTCCTGGTAGCAGTTTCATTGGGATGTGGTCTTTGGTTCGCTAAGAACTTGGCCATGACTGGTAATCCGACTTATCCACTTTTAGGTAGCTGGTTTGGAGGTGAGACGGGTACGGTTGCTCGTCACGAACAATGGCAGCAAGCGCATCAGGTTCCTCGTGATTTGGCCGGCCGCCGATACAGCCTGCCGCAACTGTGGGATTCGCTGAGTCACTTCGCTGGCCGTAGCCACTGGCAAAGCCCGCTGCTGATACCACTGGCACTGCTCGGTTTCATGTGGTGTTACTCTCGTGGTGAAGTCTTCTGGGTGGCTGCCCTGATCGCCTACACGTTCTTGACCTGGTGGCTGCTGACGCATCGCATGGAACGATTCTGGGTGCCGATGTTACCGCTGCTTGCCTTGTTAGCGGGCCTGGGAGGTGAGCGTCTTTGTCGATCGGCACCGGCAGTCGTGTTGCCGCTCGTCTTGCTGTTTGCGACATTGTTTGGAGCACTGGCAGGCAGTTCCCAGTTGCTGGGAGATAATCGTTTTCTCGTTGGGCTGGAACAATTGCGTGACGGACCGCCAGTGGCAGGAGAACTTGAAGACACTCACCATGGGCACGTTCATCGCTACTTGAACCGGCATGTACCGTCGGCAGGTGGCAAGGTCCTGCTGGTGGGGGATGCCGAGCCGTTTGATTTGCGGGTGCCAGTTCTCTACAACACCTGTTTCGACAAGTCTGTTTTTGAACAGTTGATGCGAGATCGGGATGCTCAACAACGGCTGGCGGTCTTGCGTAAACATGAGATTACCCACGTCTTTGTTTACTGGCATTTAATTGACCGTTACCGTGAGCCCGGAAACTATGGGTTCACGGACTATGTCACCCGCGACTTTGTGCAACAGGAACTGGTTCAAACGGGGATTCTTCAGCCGTTGCCGTTGGAGATGCCGGCGGAGGTGGGCATATTGTTTAAAGTAGGTGATGAAGTATTGCCTGGAAGCACTAATGCAAAGACCAGTCAGGAACGACCCTAATGGCCACCAGTTCTGAGCAGACCAGCGAGCAGATCATCCCGGGCAGCTTGGCGGTGATATTTCCCCATGCCGAAGAGGCTGCTGGATTGAAACGCAAGCTCAGCGAGCGTGTGAGTACGCGCTGTGTGGCGTTGCTCGAACACTGTGGTCGCTGGAAAAAGTCTCCGGTCGTAATCGCGGAAGTGGGGGGTGGAGTGCGTCGAGCCGAACGGGCTACGCGTGACTTGATTATCATGCGACGTCCGCGCTGGATCATCGCTGCCGGTTTTGCTGCCAGCCTGCGGGCTGAGATTGAGTGTGGTCATATTCTGATACCGGACGTGGTGAGCGATCAGCAGGGAAATACCTGGCCCGCTGCCTGCCTGGTTGACTCGGAGGAAGTCAGTTCCCGATCGACATTTCATGTTGGGAAACTAGTTACGCTGCCCAGCCTGCCGCAAACGGAAGCAGAGCGGCTGGCGGTTATCGAAACCCACCAGGCGCTGGCTTGCGACACGCAAACGCAAGCCATCGCGGAGGTCTGTCAGCGGGAGAACGTCCGTTTTCTGTCGGTGAGGATCATTGACCGGGATCCAGTTGATGACCTGGTGACCGATTTAGAACCGATCGATCGACGCTCCACCCGAGCGGGAAAGCTGGGAGCGGCAGCGCGAGCCCTCTTCCAGCGACCCGGTAGCATTCAGGATATCTGGAAGCGCAAGAAAAAAACAAAGGAATTATCTGATCGCCTGGCCGAGTGCCTGACCGGGGTGATTGAACAGTTACAGCAGCGTGATGAAGATAAAAAGAGGATCACCGAGAGTTAACCAGCCCCTCATCTCGGCGGGTGGCTGATGCAGTGTTGATGTTCGCCGCTTGTCTTGGCCAGAACCCTTTAATTATGATGAGTAGGCAGTGGTGGATTTAGCAGAAAGGTTTGGATGAGAATTATCTTGGCAGCGCCCCGCGGATTTTGTGCGGGCGTCAACATGGCGATCGAATGCTTGGATATGGCACTGAGTGCTTTCGGGGCTCCGATCTATGTCTATCATGAAATTGTCCACAATCGATTTGTGGTTGAGTCTTTTACGAACCGCGGGGTCGTTTTCGTGGATGACTTGGACGGGGTGCCGGAAAATTCCCACCTGTTGTTTTCTGCTCATGGTGTTTCTCCTGAAATACGGAAAATTGCCAGGGATCGCAAGCTGGTTGCCATCGACGCTACCTGTCCGCTGGTTACCAAGGTGCACCTGGAAGCGATTCGCTTTGCCAAACTCGGATACCATATTGTCTTGATCGGTCATGAAGGGCACGATGAAGTGGTTGGCACGATGGGAGAAGTTCCCGAGTCAATCGTCCTCGTGGAATCGGAAGAAGAGGTTGACCAGCTGGAATTTCCCGCAGCAGCGCGGGTTGCCTATCTCACTCAGACGACGTTGAGCGTGGACGATGCGAGTCGCATTATCCGTCGGCTGGAAAAACGATTCCCGCAGATTGCCTCGCCGGCGAAAGAGGATATTTGTTATGCCACTCAAAATCGGCAGGAAGCGGTTCGCCGGTTAGCGAAAGAGGCGAACCTGGTGCTGGTCCTGGGAAGTCAGAATAGTTCCAATAGCCAGCGACTCAAAGAGATTTCATTGGAACTGAACATTCCAGCTCAACTCATTGACGGGGTTGAGGATATTGATCCAGGCTGGTTTGACGGAATCGAGACGGTCTTGATCACCGCTGGAGCGAGCGCACCGGAGTCGGTGGTTGAGGATTGCGTGGCTTACCTGCAGGAAAACTACCAGGCCGAGGTCGAGGTGCGGACCATTCGCGAAGAGGAGGTCCATTTTCAACTGCCGGTTGAATTGCGTAAAGCGATGGGCTGAATAACCTGTTAACTATGGAGGTAAGTTTTCAGGTAGTGGTTTTCGATGGTCAGTTTGGCGTACTGCGCTTTGACCCGCACAGCTTACCAGGAAAATTTTTTCCAGTTTATTTACGGATTTGTCGTCGGCCGCCGCTTGGGCAATTCAGTTGACTTCAAGTTGCGGAAGGAAATGTTGGTGGTCGGGTCATGGCCCTGGATCATGATCGTGCCAGCTTCCAGTCGCAGACCTTTGCGGGGGTTTTCGTGAGCAGGTCGTTCATCGGTCCAGTCACTGACCTGGTAACCGTTGACCCAGGATGCCATGTGAGGACCGTTGACGATCAATGTTTGGTGAAACCACTGGAGGTCCTTGGCCACCACGCGGCGAGCATCTTGACGCCGAAAAAATCCGCCCGTACCACAATCCTTCGGCCTGGTAGCATCCTGGTTCTCGACACCATTGTGGATCTGACATTCGTAACCCATCATCACGTCCCCGGGGATGCAGCGGAAGAAGATCCCTGAATTCAAGTCCTTGGCATGCGTGATACATTCCAGTTGCAAGACGAAGTCACCGAGCATACGCTCGGTTTCCAGTTGGCCTCGACCGTCCTGGACGTTCAGCCATCCTTCGTCGCTTACGGTAAACTTGCTGGCCATGTCGGGATAGGTTTTCCAGCCCTGCAGGTCTTTGCCGTTGAAGAGGGGATCGAGTTTCAGAGGCTTTAGCTTGATGTCCCGAAAGGCGACCTGTCCTTCGTTAAGTTGCAGGCCAATCCGGCCTCGCCGAAGCGGTTGAGGGTCGCGATATTCAAGGATCTGTTGGCCATCGAGTACCACGGTGATCGTGTCAAAGAGAACGGTGACTTCGTAGCGTTGCCAGCCGGGACTGTCAAAATTGCCAGCTGTCTTTTGTCGCTTGACAAGACTGCCGGTTGGGAAAGGATTGTCGGCATCGGCAATGTTCAGTTCATAGCAGTCATGGGCAGGATCCTGGGGTTTTAGGGGTGTGTGAAGAAAAATCCCACTATTGGTTCCCTCCGCACTGCGGAATTCGAGCGACAGCATGTAGTTGGAGAAGGGGGTTGTGGTGCAGAGCAGGCCCTTGGTACCACGACTTACCGTGATGGCTCCGTCGACCACCTGCCAGTCGGCGTCGCTGCTGGCCTGCCAGCCAAACAGGGTGCTGCCATCAAATAACCGAATCCAGCCGTCGG